>JAIBJL010000306.1 GCA_020029545.1 Gammaproteobacteria bacterium | reverse complement strand
GTCGGGGCTGTGGGACTCGATGTTCTCGCGCAAGTATGGATCGGTGTGGCAACGCTGGCCGCGACGCTTCTGGCCGAAGATTTCGTTGAGCGCTGCAGCGCCGGTTGCGCCTGGACATGCAGACTTGCAGTCGCTACGCGACCAGGTGGTCATGTTACGCGGCGCGAGACGCTGATATGAAACAGCGACTCGGGCATCCTGCCACTCGCGCTGTGGGCGATGACGGGAAAAGGTGCGACTTTTCCCGCATCGCTCGCCGCGTTCGCGGCGGGCACATCCATGTGCCTGGGTGGCACTCGATAGAGCACGTTTCATCCTTCGGGGGGTGCGCAGCACGACGGACAACTAGCTAGAACATCGATGTTTCCGACGTTCCCAGCTTCAACTCCGCGAGAGCATTCCCTGCGACTTCGAGTCTTCAGCGTCGCCGACGCCTATCGATCGCACGCCAGTAGCGAATGATGACAAAGCCGGTGGCCATGCCACCCAGATGCGCGAAGTGCGCGACGCCCTGCTGAGTCTGCGTGACACCCATGTACAGTTCGAACAACCCGTAGAGCGTCACAAACAGCCACGCCCGCATCGGGATCGGCGGAAAAATCAGGATCAGCATGCGCTGCGGATACGCCATGCCATACGCAAGCAGCAGTCCGAAGACTGCACCCGACGCGCCGACAGTCGGGGAAGGCGGCAGATTCGACATCGTCACGATGATCAGATGCATCGCAGCCGCGCCGACAACGCACCACAGGTAGTAGATCAGATAGCGCTTCGGACCGAACAGCCGTTCGATCTCGGACCCGAACATGTACAGCGCGAACATGTTGAAAAACAGATGCGTGCCATTGCCATGGAGAAAACCATAGGTAAGTAACTGCCAGACGTGAAAAGCATATCCACCGTATTGCGCCGCCTGCGGCGGCCACAATGCCAGCGGGCCCTCGATTTCGGGAATGAGATATTGCAGTCCAAAGACCACGATATTGGCCAACAGCAGGGCCTTGTTGACGGGCGTGATGCGATCGAGCATTTAGGAAGAGACCCTAACGAAATTTCCGCGAGTATGCGGGCGCTTCGCGCCGATTCAAACGGACGAGCCGAAATATTCCCGGCGGATCTGCCGCGCCGATCGCGGACCGTGCCCGTCTCGTTCTCCCGCGCTCACCCGAAAGCCGGCGCTGCACTCAATGTGAGTTTGAGATCGCGCGCGACGGCTTCGTGCGTGATGGCACCTTGATGCACATTCAGCCCCTGCGCCAGACCTGGATCGAGCGCCAGCGCCCGCGCAGCGCCGTGATCTGCCAGCGCACGAATGTACGGCAGCGTCGCATTCGTCAGGCCGAAGGTCGATGTACGCGGGACTGCGCCAGGCATGTTGGTCACGCAGTAGTGCACGACTCCATCGACGGTGAAGGTCGGGTCCGTATGTGTTGTGGGTCGGCTGGTTGCGAAACAGCCGCCCTGATCGATGGAGATGTCGACCATCACCGAGCCGGGTTTCATCTTGCGCACCATCTCGCGTGTCACGAGCTTCGGCGCCGCCGCGCCCACCACCAGCACAGCGCCGATAACGAGGTCTGCTTCGGCAACCAACGCTTCGATCGCGCCTGCAGTCGAGGCCATGGTCTTCAACCTCCCGCCAAAAATCGAATCGAGCACGCGCAGCCGCTTCAGCGAACGATCGACAATGGTCACATCGGCGCGCATGCCGATGGCAATTTCAGCGGCGCTGGTGCCCGACACACCGCCACCCAGAATGACGACGTTCGCCGGCGCAACGCCGGGAATGCCACCGAGCAACACACCTGAGCCACCATTCGCCTTCTGTAGCGAAGCCGCGCCGACCTGGATCGACATGCGGCCTGCGACTTCACTCATGGGGGTCAGCAGCGGCAACGAACCATCCGTCGCTGTCACTGTTTCGTAAGCAATCGCTGTGGCGCCCGAGGCCATCAGCGCCTTCGCCTGTTCCAGATCCGCGGCCAGATGCAAGTATGTGAACAGCACCTGTCCCCGACGCAACATCGCACATTCGGCGAGCTGCGGTTCCTTCACCTTCACGATGAGATCTGACGCAGCGAACACTTCCGCTGCCGTAGTCACGATCTCCGCGCCCGCCGCCTGATAGGCCGAATCGGCCAGGCCGATGCCGGTACCCGCCGTCGATTGGATCAGGACCTGATGACCCGCACCGACCAGTTCGCGCACACCCGCAGGGACAAGACCGACGCGGTACTCGTGATTCTTGATTTCCTTCGGCACTCCGATGCGCATACGGCCTCGCGTGAAACACCCGTGTTGCAAATACTGTACCTCATTGATGAATGGTGAATGGTGAATAGCAAGAGGATAGCCACCGCCTCTGTATCCTTACCATTCACGATTCACGATTCACGATTCACTGCTCACCATTCATCCCGGCGCCAGAAACGCATGGCCTCGAATCGAGACGGCTTTGACCAGTGTCCACACCCGCATGCCGACGCGCAGACTGAGCGCTATCGAGGCAGCGCGCGTGACACGGGCAAGCACCACGGCATCACCCACATCGACGTGTACCAGGTCGGTCTGCGCATCGTCGGCCACGATCTGCGCGATCGTGCCTGCGAGCATATTGCGCACGCTCAATCCTTCGGGTGGATGCGTGGCAAGGATCACATCGCGTGCGAGCACCTGCACACGCACCTGAGCACCGGGGCGAGCGTTCGACAGGTTCACATTGATGACTCCGTTGCCGACGCGCACCGCGGCCAGGCCAGTCACGGGGTCAGTCACGGCAATCGTTCCGCTGACTACCGCACCGATCGAATCGACACCGACGATCGCACGCAACGCCGGATTCACACTGATCTGTTCGATCCCCCCCTGAGCCAGCACGCGGCCGTTGTCGAGCAAGACAATGTGCGATGCCAGGCGCATGACTTCATCGAACTGATGACTGACATAGATCATCGGCATCGCGAACTCATCGCGCAGGCTTTCCAGATACGGGAGGACTTCTTCACGTCTCGCGACGTCCAGGGAGGCGAGCGGCTCGTCCAGCAACAACAAGCGCGGCTGCGACAGCAGCGCACGACCTAACGCTACGCGCTGACGTTCACCACCGGACAAATCGCGCGGACGGCGGCGCAGCAGCGGCTGCAGATCCAGCAAGGCGATCACCTTGTCGAGACCGATGCGCCGTTCGCCGGCGGGCGCGCGGCGCTCGCCGTATTGCAGATTGGCGAGCACATGCAGGTGCGGAAACAGGCGCGAGTCCTGAAATACGTAGCCGATGCGCCGCCGCTCCGGCGCGATTCGAACCTGGCGCGCGGTGTCTTCGAGCACCACGCCATCGATATCGACGACGGCGTGTTCTGCGCGCAGCAGTCCGGCAACGATGCCGACCAGTGTCGTCTTGCCACAGCCCGACCGGCCGAACAGTGCAATGATGCCGGGCGTTGCCACATCGATGCGGACATCGAGCGCAAACGAGCCGCGCCGCGCGGTCGCGTGAACTTTCAACACCGCGCGTTACCTTCCGACCATGCGTCGCATGCGTCGCGCAATCAGTTCGGCAACCAGCAGGCCCGCCAGGCCGAGCGAGAAGGAAATCGCTGCCAGGCGCGCCGCCATCGCATCGCCGCCCGGCGTCTGCAGCGCCGTATACAACGCCAGCGGCAACGTGCGCGTCTCGCCAGGAATATTGGACACAAACGTGATCACCGCGCCGAACTCTCCAAGACCCGCGGCAAACGCCGTCACTGCACCCGCCAGCACACCAGGCAACATCAGCGGCAGCGAGATCGTGAAGAACCGGTCCCAGGGCCCGGCACCCAGAGTGCGGGCCGCCTCTTCGAGGCCTGCATCGGCTTCTTCGAGCGAAACGCGGATGGTGCGCACGACCAGCGGAAACGTCATGACGGCGGTAGCGAGCGCGGCACCCGCGCTGGTAAATATCAGCCGAATATCGAACGTGCTCAGCAGCCAGCCGCCGATCGGACCGCGTGTGCCGAAGGTCAGCAACAACAGGTAACCGATGACGACCGGCGGCAGGACCAGCGGCAGATGCACGAAGGCATCGAGCAGTACGCGACCCCGCCTGCCGCCACGCACCAGCCACCAGGCGACCATGATGGCGAAAGGCACGCTCGCCAGTACGCTGCGTAACGCAACGCTGAGGCTCAGTTTTACAGCATCGATTTCGGCGGCGGACAGCATGCAATAGGCTCAACCGTGCGCAGGTAGCGACAACTAATGTGCGCCAGTATAGGCGAGTCGACATAAGGTCCCGCACACTCTCGCGGCAGCACGCGCGACCGCGCAGCGAGCGTAGCCAACGCCGGCTCTTCCGCATAATATGGACGCGCGAATTGCAGATCCTGCGTTTGCCGACGGGATCTTGGGTTATCGATTTCACGTGCAACTTACGGGGGTATGCAATGAGTGTTCGAATCTGGTCCAGCATGGTGCTGGCAGGCTTGCTGAGCGTCGGCGCCGCGAACGCCGAATGTATTTATCCGAAGGCGCCCGCCGACCTGCCGAACGGCACCAAGGCGACGGAAGCCGAAATGGTCGCGGGGATGAATGCCGTCAAGGAATACAACACGCAGGTCACTGCGTATCTGAGTTGCCTGGACATGAAAATGGAATCCGACATCGCCGCCGCCGGTGCTGAAGCTCCGGCCGACCAGGTGGCACAGATCAAAGCCATCAACGCGAAGCGCCACAATGCTGCAGTCGAAGAACTTGAAGCGCACGCCGCGCGTTTCAACGAACAGGTGAAGGCTTTCAAGGCACAAAAGAAAAGCTGACCGACTGCAGTTGCAATCGACTTAGGTTGCACCACCCACTGAAAGCCCGATCAACCGATCGGGCTTTTGTGTTTTCGGGCCGTTGAAATCCACCCGTCGGGCTCGCAGGGCAGCGGGCCCGACAATCGGAGCCTGTCCGGGTCATGGGCATCGTCACGAGGGATATCGCATCGAGGTTTTTTTGGCGATCGCTGGAGGCACAGCGGCCGCCATGGAACGAGTCGGATCGTCAAAAGGCACATTGAGTGCGCTGCAGCACGCAGCAGCCGCGCGCGCGCCGTACGCACCGCCGATCGCCCCTCCTCCCTTCACCTACTTGGACGATGCAGGCCCACCGCCGCATTAAGTCGCAATGACGCAAAACCGTGGCCTGCGTCACTCAAGTGCAAGCCGACGTAGCCGATGCAGAGCCTGGAGACCAGGTCCCGCCGGCGCGCGTGGACATGTCATCAGTAAAATCGTAGATAAGTCAACATCCGGCCCGTGACAGGAATTGTAGTCATGAAAACGCTCGCACCTTCGGTACTTGGTTCGTTGGCATTGCTGGCATTCTCATTTTCTGCGCAGGCCGACTGCGCGTTTCCTAAGGCGCCAGCTTCGATTCCCGACGGCAAGACCGCATCGGAAGATGAAATGAAGAGCGCCATGATGGCCTTCAAGGCTTACAACGACGAAGTTACCGCCTTCAGTGCCTGTCTCGATGCGGAGACCAAGGCCAAAAGCGGTCAGTCGATGCAGTTCAAGACGATGCAGAGCAAGAAAATCAACGCGGCTGTGGACGAACTCCAGGCCAAGGCCAAGCTGTTCAACGAACAGGTACGAGCATTCAAGAGCCGCTGATTTGACAGTACAGGGAGAGTTTTCCTCAGATTCGATACCCGCACTTTCCTAAAAGCGCCGGACGCCCGCGACAGCTGGGCTCTCATCGAAGATGTGCAGTGCGACATTCGTCGCAGTTGCCTCAACCGGTGTGCTCTGCAGCATCAAGTCTCCGCAGCTGATGCCGATTCAACCCATCGTGTGCCGCCATTGGCGGCAGCTGAATTTTGTCAAACGCGGCTCCGGCTGCTGACGAACTCAGAAACGCTTAAGACTGCAATTACCACTCTGGAGATATCGGTGATGAAGACGCTGAAATTGTCGGTTGCGCTGGCACTGCTGGCCGGCTCAATTGCCGCTCAGGCGGATTGCTCCTACCCGAAGGCACCCGCCGGATGGCCGAAAGGCGCGACTGCGACGGAGCCGGAAATGGTCGCGGCAATGCAGGCCTTCAAGGCCTACGATGCCGATGTGAAAGCCTATGGCACCTGCCTAGAGCAGGAAACCAAGGACAAGGCTGCGGGGACTGCCCAGCTGATGCAGCTGAAGACGATGCAGACCAAGAAGATCAATGCCGCGGTCGAAGAACTGGAAACCAAGGCCAAGGACTTCAACGAGCAGGTTCGCGTGTTCAAGGCTCGTGC
>JAIBJL010000305.1 GCA_020029545.1 Gammaproteobacteria bacterium | reverse complement strand
GACTTGAGCTGGCGCAGCGGTTTGTCAGCGGCGATTTCCTGATCGCTCCTGTGCCCTCGACCTGCATTGCCAAGGTTGGCGGCGATGAATTGCTGTTCGCCGATGGTAGATCTCGGCAACAGCCTTACGTGTGCCTGCTCACCGAGCCCACCTTGCAGATTGCCATCCAGATGCGTGGTCGTCTGGTCGAGGACGGCGACGCGCGCGCATCTCAAGTCGCTGTCCCCGCCCCCACCCCCACCTCAGCCTTGGGCGCGGCGGCTGAAATCTCCAAGCTGTCGCTACAGATCCAGTCCCCGATCCGCAGTCCGCTGGCTGGCCAGGTCGCGCGCCTGCAGAACATCATTCCGTGGTTTGTGCACAATGCGCTCATTCATTATCTGGCGCCGCGCGGCCTTGAGCAGTATTCCGGCGGTGGCTGGGGAACCCGCGATGTCAGCCAGGGGCCCGTGGAACTGCTGCTCGCTGCCGGCCATGTCGCGCCGGTGCGCGATCTGCTGCGGCGGGTGTTTGCGGCCCAGAATCCCGACGGCGACTGGCCGCAATGGTTCATGTTCTTCGAACGCGAGCGCACCATTCGCGCCGGCGACTCACATGGCGATATCGTGTTCTGGCCGCTGCTGGCCTTGGCGCAGTACCTGCTGGCTTCGGGCGATGCCGCGTTGCTGGATGAGCGCGTGAATTTTTTCGACGCAGCGGGGGGCGCTGCCGGAGAGACTGCCACGGTGTGGCAGCATGTCGAACGATCGTTGTCGCTGATTCGTCAGCGCGTGGTCGGCGGTACGGCGCTGGCGGCCTACGGTCACGGCGACTGGAACGATTCGCTGCAGCCCGCCGATGCAACGATGCGCGAGCATATGTGCAGCGCATGGACCGTCACGCTGCATCATCAGGTACTGACGACGCTGGCCACCGCCTTGCGGTCGATCGGGCGTGCTGGCGAGGCCCGCGCGCTCGAAGAAAACGCCGGCCGAGTGCACCGGGATTTTCAACGTCTGCTGATCGTCGATGGCGTGATCCCGGGCTACGCATTTTTCGACAGCGACACGCAGGTGCGATACCTGCTGCATCCGCGCGATCCGACCAGCGGCGTGCACTACAGTTCGTTGGCCATGATTCATGCGATTCTCGAAGACCTGCTGACCCCCGAACAGGCCCGTGCGCACCTCGGGCTGATCGATGCGCATCTGACCGGGCCCGATGGCATTCGCCTGTTCGACCGGCCGCTGGAGTACCACGGCGGTCCGCAGCGATTCTTTCAGCGTGCCGAGAGTGCGACCTTCTTCGGTCGCGAAATCGGCTTGATGTATATGCATGCGCATCTGCGTTATGCACAGGCGCTGGCCCATCTGGGCGAAGCGGATCGATTTTTCAAGGCCCTGTGCCAGTCCAATCCCATCGGTTTGCGCGATATCGTGCCGCAGGCAACGCTGCGGCAGGCCAATTGCTACTACTCGAGTTCCGATGCCGCCTTTGCCGACCGTGCGGAGGCCAGTGCGAACTATGAACGCGTTGCGGCCGGGACCATTGCGCTGGATGGCGGCTGGCGCGTGTATTCGAGCGGTGCGGGGATTGCGCTCAGCCTGATCGTGCGGCGCTTTCTAGGATTGAGTTTCCTGGCGCAGGCCGTGGAGTTCGATCCAGTGATTCCGCCGGCGCTCGATGGCCTGGAGGTTGCGACGATGCTGTTCGGGCGCGAGGTTCGACTCACGTATCGGGTGGGCACCCGGGGTTGTGGTGTCAAGTCGATCGCAGTCAACGGCAGTCCCATGGCGGTCACTCGATTGCCCAATGCCTACAGGGTAGGGGCCGTGCGCGTGGAGAAAACACTGTTCCTGTCGCGACTGCATCCATCGAGGAACGACCTGTCCATCGAACTTGGATGATCGATTTGCTGCTGAGCAGCCTGCGCCGAGCAGTCGATTGATCGTCAGTCCGTGGCGTGTTGAGCCCGCGCCAGGGCGGGCTCAACCGGGCCAACTCGCCGGGCTCCATTACGGCCATCACGGCCGATGATTGCGTCAGGCGTTCGCTTTCCAGACCGGCCATGACAGGCGCAGCAGCGCCTCCAGCGTATCGTTCAGATCGGGACCAGCGGCACCTTGCCTGTCGCGATGATCTGCTGCGAGCTCTTCATTCATCATGAGCTGAGCTTCCTCCTGCACCAGGGCGCGCAGCTGTGGTGTATCCAGCTCAATTTCAATGAGTGCGTCCTCGGCAGCAGCGACGGCGTAGAGCCGCGCGACATCCGTAACAACATCCATGCGTGAAATCATGAAGTTCACCTCTTCGAACAGCAGCGTGGAAAAAACACGCCGTTGTCTGTCTACTCCGATGCTGTTGCACGATCAATACGCAACAGCAGCATCGTCAGGCTCGGAAGCCATTCTATGGCGGCTTCCGGCATATCGCGCTGTACCAATTCCTACTACCGAGAGGCTATTGTTCAATCAACCGCGACTGGGCGCATTGCTGCCAATGCCGCGGCACTTCATGGTCAAGCGCATCCCACGTGGCCGTGCACAGCCATGCGCCTGCGCCCCTCCAGAGCAACGCCGAAAATAGGGTAAAGCTAGGTAATCAACACGACGGAACTGTGGGTTCCAACGTCCGATCATGCTGGCGCACGAAGCAACACGTTCGGGAGGGGTGTCATGTGCAAACATCAACTTGCATCGTTCGTTGTGCTGTCTGTGGCGATGGCTGCCATGTTGAACGGGCGATCAGTGGGCGCGGCCGAGCCGGCTTCAAACCCCGAAAATTCGCCAGGCCTGTTCGGAGTGGAAGAGGTCATCGTTACTGGCACCGCGGTCGACCAGCGCACGAAGTTCGATTCCAGTGTCGCGATTTCGACTTTCAGTGCGGATGATATTGCTCAGCAGGTGCCGGCCAGTTCCGCCGACCTGATCTCTGCCGTTCCCGGCTTTTGGGTCGAATCGACGGCGGGTACGACGCAGGGCAATGTGTTCGCGCGCGGCATCATTCAGGACGGTGGCTATCGCTATGTCGGTCTGATGGAAGACGGCATTCCCATCTACCCGGTCTTCGAATTGTCGTTCTTCAATCCCGACCAGTTCGTGCGTGTGGACGAAACCATCGAGCGGGTGGAAGCGTTGCGCGGCGGTACCGCGCCGATTTTCACTTCCGGTGCCGTTGGCGGTGCGATCAACTTTGTGACGCGATCGCCTGCGTCCACTGCCGAGGGCCGAGTGAAGCTGGGTATTTCGGACTACGGTATGTATCGTGCGGATGTTGTCTGGAGCACCCCGCTGGGCAACAAATGGGGCATGGTGCTTGGCGGGTACTATCGTCGCTCCGATGGCGTGCGCGATCCGGGTTACACGGCAGATGATGGCGGGCAGCTTCGCGTGAAGCTCGCCTATGAATTCGATGGCGGCAAGCTCGAGGTTTTCGGCAAGTACATTAATGACAAATCGCTGTTCGTCGTGCCGATTCCGTTGCAGGGTAATCCGTCCGATCCGCAGGCGGTCAATGGGGCGGATGCCGGGACCTATTCGCTGCACAGCGAAGATCTGGCGCGCGCTGCGTTGCCGCCATCCGCGGCCGAGGTCGGCCTCGCAGGGTCCGATCTGCGCGATGGCATCCATCCGGAACTGGCAACGGTGGGCGCGCGCTGGAAGATCGAGCTGACCGATGCCATCAGCCTCACGAACATCATTCGCTATACCGATGGCGATGTGCGTTTCGATGGTATGTTTACCGGCGATGCGCCAGTGACCGGCACGCAGTTCGCGAGCGAGCGCGGGGTGGCGCCGAGTTATACCGTGTTGTCGACCGGTCAGCCGTTCGCGGCATCCGAATTCGTACAGAACCATGGGCACTGGGTCGTCAACAAGGAGTACCAGGCATTGCAGGACGATCTGCGAGCGAGCTTCACATTCGATCCGCACACTTTGACGCTTGGGCTCTACTACGCGGACTACTCCATGGCGGATCGCTGGAGTCTCGGCAACCAGCTGCTGATGGATACCCGTGACCGCCCGCGACGTTTGCTGCTCGCCGGAGTCACGGATCCGGCTGGCTACACGCAATATTCCACTTTCAACCTGCGTGCCGATTACGATGCGACGGCCTATGCGCTGTATGCGTCCGACGAATGGCAACTGACCGATGCGTTGCGCGTCGATATGGGCGTACGTTACGACACGCAGAACATCGACGGTGCGATCAGTAATGCGAGCAACGTGGATCTCGATGGCAATCCGGCGACTCTCTACGACAACGCCACCTCGTTGGCAGGGACCGCGCGCACTCGCGTCAACGAGGACTTCAGCAACACCGGCTTCTCCATCGGCTTCAACTACGAATTCACCCGTCAGCATGCCGTATTCGGTCACTACACCGATGCGGCGAAGCTGCCGCATTTCGACGATGTCCGCAATGGCGTGCTGACCGAGGACAACGTCACCAACCTCGAATTGGGCTACAAGACCGCGCTGGACGCGCTGGTATTGTTTGCGACACTGTTCCAGACCGAGTTCGACAACGTGCCGTTCCAGGACATTCTTGCCAATGGAGCGACCCTCGTGCGGCGTGCCGCGACGCGAACGCGCGGCATCGAACTGGAAGGTGAATTGCAGCCGGCGGACATGATCGATATACGTTTCAGTGCGACATACCAGGATCCAACATACCAGGACTACACCGGCGCCGCGCTGGATAACACCGGCAATCGCATTCGACGCATTCCGAAAGTCATCGCCCGGGTGACGCCCACGCTGTCGTTCATGGAGGATCGAGGGCGCGTCTATTTCACCTACAGCTATTTCGGCTCGCGGTATGCGAACGATGAAAACACCATCGAATTGCCGTCGTACAGCAAACTCGACGCCGGCGTGATGTTCGATTTGAATAGCAGCTGGAGCTTTCAGGTATCGGGCGACAATCTCACCGACGAAGTCGGCCTGACCGAGGGCAATCCGCGCACGGATCTGGGCGCGAGCGGCATTGGTACGCTGTATATGGCGCGGCCCTTGTTTGGTCGTTCTTTTCAGGGCTCAGTCACTTATCGCTTTTGATCCCATGTCATGATGTCGAGCACTGTCGGTGAACGCCCCAGTGGGGCTGCAGTTCGTGAGCGAAGGGTGCTAGGCGTTCGTCGGCGTTCGTTGTTCGCCGGTTGGCTTGCTGTCGTTGCGACAATCGCAGTCAACGCGTCCGCGTTGGGACAAGCGGCCGCAGCCGTTGAAGCTCCCGACTATGCGCCGCCGCAGCAGGTTTTTGGCGAACTGTTCGGGCAGGTGCAACTCGCACAAGTGTTTCCCGACGGCAAAACCTTCGCCGACGCGCAGGCGAAACGGCCACCTGCGCAAATTCTCGCGGACTATCGTCGCCTGCGGACTGCCAGCAGCTTCGATCTGCGGCAGTTCGTTGCCGAGAATTTCACGCCGCCGCGCCCAGCCGGCAGCGATTTTCATTCCATCCCCGACGAAGACGTGCGTCAGCACATCGATCGACTGTGGCGATCGCTGGAGCGTGGTCCCGACGTTGCGGAAAAGTATTCCTCGCGCATCGCGCTGCCCTTTCGCTATGTCGTTCCCGGCGGTCGCTTCGACGAAATCTATTACTGGGATTCCTACTTCACGATGCTGGGCCTGGAAGAGAGCGGACGGCACGATCTGGTCGTCGACATGGTGAAGAACTTTGCCTGGCTCATCGACCGGTTCGGCCATATCCCCAATGGCAACCGGACCTATTTCCTGAGTCGGTCACAGCCACCCTTTTTTGCGGCAATGGTCGAGTTGCTGGCTGCACGCGACGGCGACGCCGTCTATCGCACCTATCTGCCGCAGCTGCAGAAAGAACACGATTACTGGATGTCAGGTGCCGCTGCCGTGCAGCCCGGTACTGCATCGCGCAGAGTGGTGCGACTTGCCGAGGGTACGGTGCTGAACCGTTACTGGGACGACAGTCAGACGCCGCGCGATGAGGCCTATCGAGAAGACGTGGCCATTGCCAAGGCCTCGTATCGTCCGTCGACGGATGTGTATCGCGACTTGCGTGCCGGCGCTGAAAGTGGCTGGGATTTTGGTTCCCGCTGGTTTGCCGATGGCCGCGCCCTGACGAGCATACGCACGACAGACATCGTGCCGGTCGATCTGAACAGTCTGTTATTCAACCTGGAAACCGTGCTGGCGAAATCCTACGCGCTGGCCGCAGACAATGGGAGGGCGTCGCAGTTGCGCAAGGCGGCAGCGCAACGCAAGGCGGCCATGCAACGACTGCTATGGAATGCGCCTGCCGGT
>JAIBJL010000304.1 GCA_020029545.1 Gammaproteobacteria bacterium | reverse complement strand
GGATGTGTCGTGCGTCAAAACCCGATCGAAGTCCTCCATTCGAGGATCAACTGGGCGACAGATGCGAAGCTCAGATCCTTCATACATCACTATGCCCGGCAGAAACTCCGGTAGCTCATCGCCCAGAAACTCTGCATGCTCGGCGACATCAAGCCACAACCAGACCTCGTCGTCCGGCCGAGATTCCGCGCGCAAGTGAAAAGCGGTTTGAAACGCGCGGCACTTCTCACAGGTCGCCTCCTCGGCAATTACCACCACCAAGCGAGCGCCTTGACGAAGCCGTTGCGCGATCTGCCATGCATCTGACCATGGATCCAACCTAGCGCTCACGCCTTTACCTCCGCTCTCAATCTGGTCAAGACTGCCTGCTGTATCGACATGGGCGCTCGGATGGTTACCGCGTGCTGCGGCATTCCATACAGCAATGTGTGAGCGGCGATGCCCCGTAATGACTGCACACAGTGTTCGAGCACATGAAGCGCTCGCTCGAAGGTCAACGCCTGGCCCAACAAGCAGCGTTCGTCAGGCAGCTGACCCGACCAGCGCTGCACCGCCGCTATATCAGGCAACGGCAGACCCTCGTCCGCATCGAGACGATCGAACGTCACCGGTCCGCTGATCCGTTCTGCGGCCGGACGCGGCTCGTTTATCGCCAAGCCCGCAGCTCGAAGATCAACCCCAGTAATTGCGTGCCATACCCAACCCGCATAGCGCGCGTGCTGCGGATCACTTATCTGCTTGACGACGTAGGGCAAGTATTGTGGGGCAGCGTGATACGCCACGAACGTCAGCGCGACTCGCGTCGGCGCCTGGGCGAAGAACACATCGGCATCGAATCCGCCCACTGGCGCGATACTTGCCAGATGTCGTATCCATCGATTCAAGCGTCGCAGCGCTTGCGAGCGAAACCAGCCCGTCGCCTCGTCTGCGTGCTGCACCTGCGCGAGCACGCATCGCCACAATGCGCTCGCGGCCGCCAGAGATGAACTCTCCGCTGCGTCACCGCGGGCCAATGCAATGGCAGCCTCTGCGCGTACCGCAAGTTCCGCGTCTTGAAGCAATGCACGCAGTGTCGGCGTTCGTTCCTCGTGGCGATCCGCCGCAGCGGCGCGGCAGGCCGCCGCACGCAGGTGCGGATTGGGGCTCGTCAGGAATGCATCCAGCGGTCGTGACAACTCCTCGATGGCTGGCGCCCCGATCAGTGCCGCACCACGCAGGGCGGCGACTTGCAGGTACGCTTCTTCGCGCCACGACCAGCGTGCAATGGCCGTCAACGCGTGATCGCGCGGCAACCAACCCACGGCGCCGATCATCCCTCTCAACAGGCCATCCGGATCACGCTGCACGACGTCGAACACCGACCGCTCGGCTGCATCGATGTCGGCAAGATGTTGAGCAAGCCAGATACATACAAACGTCTCTGCGGGCTTGCGCCAACGAATCAACGCACTGCGGGCATACTCAAAGCCTTGCGCTCCTGCCAGGGCGAGTCCGTCGAGGTGCGCGTTCAACAGCTCGCCGAAGCGGGCCATCGTCTGCACCGTCAGCCGCGGCGAGTACATCGAGCCATCGTGCTGCGCCCAGTAGAACGCAGCATCCTGAGCGTGGCGTCGGACCAGCGGCTCGATAGACCGACTTCTGTAAGCGAGTGACTTCACGATTCCATGTCGAGTTTGTTGAAGATCACTTGCCAGTCACGTCCGTCATGAAAGGCAGCGCCGTGCACACCGGCCATCAGAAGTACCCCCTCAGCGGCGGACAGGTTGCCTGCGCATACCTTGATCTCCGAACGCACATCCGCCGGCACGACGCGCTTTCCATCGATCTGCCACAGACCATAGTCACTCGTGCACCACACCCGATCGGCGTGCCAGACCATGTCCTTGAACGGCAGGCTCATGTCGCCGCGACTGATCATCTCCCATCGTTGTCCTCGGCCCCGAAACACCGTGCCGGACTGCGCACCGATGTACACCTCGCCATCGCCCGCACAGCAGATCGAGTGCAGGAACATATTGGAAGGAAACGGTACTTGTTTCCATTGCTTGCCATCGCAGTGCCAGATACGACCCTTACCCGCAATTGCGTAGAGGTCTTCGTGGTTGAAGCCGTCGATGTCGACGAAGGCCATGTTGTCGGAACGATTGACATCGTCGAAATCCGCGCGGGTCATGACGGGAAGATCGAAGCACAGCGACTCCCAGTCATTTACACCTCGACGGCGACAAACGGTGTGGCCCGAGCCCACAACGTACAGACGCCCATGGATCATGCGTATTCGATGGATAGATCCTCGCGAAGGGCCCTTCTTGTGATCCCACGGGATCTCGGATTCGAACTCCTCAATGTCTGAACCACGGGAGTACACCTTTCCACTTGCAGCCACGCACACTACTTGAGCCACAGGTTGAACAGAGGCGCCAATCAACGGCGACTCAAAGTCACCCAACCCCTGTGTTCCGAGGCGATCGCCAAGACTTTCATCTAGGTAGAACCCAACCTCCAATTTCGACACCGTGTGCTCTGAGATGACGCTGGCCGTCTCGCTCTGCTCAGTATGCCGGGCGATGAAATGAAAATACTCCGAAGTCCTCACGGCACAATCCGTAATGTGATAGCCAAGTAGGCACTCATCGTATTCCGTCTGAGTAATCAACTGTTGCATCGGATCACCTATTTCTTCGTTCGTTTCTTCTCTCTCGCAGCGCCTGCTGCTCCAGAGACTGCAGGCAACGGCTTCTTGCACTTGTCCTTGTAGTACGCATCCAGCTGAGCCCGCAGACACTTCTCATCGCACTTGGATTCAGGGAAGGTTTGTTGAACGCTTCGAATGCCGATATCTCTTGCCTTGCCGTAACTGAGCGTAGATCCACCGAACAATCGGTCATCAAGATGATCTCGAACTCTCTTATCCAACGCCCCATGCGCCATCCCATGCGTTCCATTCGTATTCGTCGCCCCCTCGACACAGATCGTCGGCGCAGATCCTTTCGTATAACCCTCGCATTGACCGTCCTTCGTCATCTCATCCGGAAGGATGTGATGCCCGGTCTGTCCTGGACAGCAGCCCTTGCCACCCAAGCTCTCGGCCGTTCCGGTCTTGTTGTAAGGCACGAGCTGACATCTTCGCGCCCGCGTGCACGGATTCAGTCGCGACAACACCCCCATGCCGTTGGCCATCAAATCGGTGGCGGATTTCTTTGAAGCTGCCAACTCCGCCAGCTCTGCTTGCGCTTGCTGCGCCATCCCCAGTACCGAGCGCATCTCTTTGATCGCGCCATACGCCTGACTGCCGAGCTTGTACGCCTCATAGCCGGTGCTGGCGTAGTCAACGATGTTCCATGCCGTCGCAATGGTTTCCGTCACCGCCGCACCGACGCCAGCCACAGCGGCACCCGCTGTACCCGCTCCCCAACGCGCAGCCGCTCGCCCACTGGCTTTGGCTCCCATTTTCCCGACGTCCTTGAGCGCCTTATCGCGAGTCTCCGCACCGACCTGCTGAACCAGCGGTTCAAGCTGCGCCTTGATCGCACCGTCAAGATCCTCGCTCATCGATTTGAGCTGAGCGTTGAACTCTTCCATCTCCTCCTTGAAGCTCTTGCCATCCGGCTTGATCCACAGGCCATCGCAGTGGGACATCCAAGCGTTGTCATCGGTCTGCTCGGAGGAGCCCCGCACCTTGGCCGTCATGCGATCCAATGCCTGCATGCGCTTCGCGCCCACCATCTTGCGCAGCGCCGGACGCTTGTTTTTCTCATCACGCTGCGACTCGGGCTTGCATGCCTTATCGATCTTCTTGAAGTCCTGCGCGCACGGCTTTGACTTGTCCGGCGTATCAAGGTAATGCGACGTGAGCGTATTGGCAGCCGTCTTCATGCTCGGATCATCCGTGGTTGTGCGTCATCGGGTCGTTGTGGCGACACACGTTCAGTGCCTCGAACTTCACGTTCTGCGACCAATCCGTGAAGTACGCGTTGCCCTGGATGACGTGACTGGAGACGCCCATCGGATAGCTGCGCGTCGCAGGCTCGTTGCCCGTGCTGTCGGCGAGATAGGACTGGTCGCGCAGCGCCACCGGCGTGCCGCAGATAATCACCGTCGCGCTGCCAGCAGACAGGTTCCTGGCGAACGCCGTGTTGGAATACGGGACGACGACATTGCCCGGACTCCAGCAGGGGTCGGGACCCGTCGTCGCCTTGCCATCGGATGCCTGAGAGCAGATTTCTGCGCCGTTTGCGTAGACATGAGTTTCCATGACTGCCTCAAGTACCTCAAATGGATTGATCAGACCGGTGCCGCAGCACGACTGCATTGCGCAGACCGTCGTCATTGGCCAGGTGAATAACGCCCTGCTGGCCGATGGATGTATTGGGCCGCACCATCTCGCTGCTCAAGTACGCCAGCGCCGCGGGTCCCATCGCCGCGCCGACTTCGCCCAGCGATTCGGCCAGCGTCAGGTGCTGCAGGTCCGGCCCTTCGAACATCAGTCGCGTGAACGCGTGGGCCGCTTCGCGCGCGAAGAACACCTCGCCGTTCTTGTCACTCAAGCGGAACCGCAATTGATGCGGATGGATGCTCGCCTGCTCACAGGCATGTCGCACGGCGTGCGTCAGTCCCTGCGCGCGCGAGGGCTCGCTGCCGTCGGGTCGACCTTGCTCGTGCGCCTTGCCAACACCTTCGATGATCACGCCGCCATCGGAGTCCTCAGCGAGAGTCAGCAGCACCGCCGCCGCGGCTTCTGACGGAATAAACCCGTTGCGGTTGCTGGCATGCAGGAGTCGGTTCGCACTCCGGTAGTGTTCGATGCTTGCGGCATTGAGGTAGCTGTCAACGCCGACGAGCAACACTCGGGTTACATCCGGCGAGAGCAGCCGCTGTGCGGCTTCGAGCGCATCGACAAATCCTGCTCGGCCGAGCCGGGTGATCTGGTAGAGGTCGTGAAAGCTCGTGTCGAGTTCGACTTCGAGCGCGTTGACGAACTCCACGCCGTCGCCCACATCGAGGGTTGGCCGCGTCTCTTCCGGCAGCATCAACACGATCGGCACTTGCGTGAGGTCCACTGCCGTATCGCGCATGCAATCATCGATGGCCGCAGCAGCCCAACGGGCTAACCGTGCGCTGCCCCACACGTCGAGATCCGGCAGGCGGCCCACGAGAATCGGCTCACCGATGCTCGTCATGAACTGACTTTCCTGGAAGTGATCCATGTTGGCGCGAATGGCGCACGCAGCTGCGGGGAGTGAATAGCCGACCGAGCAGCACAGTCCCGCCGCTTCGATGCGCAGCCGAACTTGTCGAATTTCTTGCGTCATACGATTTCGGCAGCACGGGAAGCCACCGCATCGCCGGGCTCATCACAGCCGGCGCAATTCGCATCCTGACCGGTCTGCTTTGCAGCCCACCAACGCGCGTTGACCGGTCCGATCGCAAGAACACTGAACTCATCAATGTGCCGATGGATCGGGATCGAGGCACGCCACACTGCCGAAAATCGTCGTTCATCCGGCTCGAAGTACAGCGTATCGACGGCCGCAATCGGCATCTCTACGCTATAGTCCGTGCGCAGCGCGCGAACGCTCAAGTGAAAGCGTGGCAGCGTAAAATCCACACGCGGCCGGCCCGCGATTAGATTGAGCAGCACAACGTGCTCGCCGCTGTCCGGATAGTCCATCTGTTGGTCCGCAGGTGCGCATTGATGAAACTGTTCATCGAAGTCCTCCGGCAAAAACGGAAACACTTCGCGTTGCCAGTGTTCATCGTACGTTCCTGCAAACTGCGCACGCGCTTGCCAGTGTCGCGCAATCCCCGATAGTGCTATTGGGCGATGAGATCCGTCCGACGAGCGAATCGGGTCATCCAATGATTCCAGTGAAGGCGCCGCTTCATCTTCGAGGGCAGGCAACGAACGCGCGTTTGACCATCCCACCCCAACGGGATTGGTGGGGAACGCGTCGACGACACGGCGTTCCTTTTCAATGTGTGTTCGTGTGCCGCCGAACGCCATACCATAGTGAAGCGGCATCGAAACAAACGGTGCGGGTTCCGACAGAACAGTGCGCCCATTCGCCACTCGCCAGGTACGCGAGCCGATGACGTTGACGAGCTTGCGCAAGTTACCGATTTTGAATCCGGCCTTGAGCTGGCGCACAGGTTCGGTAGTGGGGCTGTGGGCGCTTGCGTTGAACAGCACATCGCAGCGTGGCTTGAAACGCACGAGATCCGAGCCATACAAGAGCGCACTCTCGCCTGGACCCGCCACGAACTGGTCCGAGTCT
>JAIBJL010000303.1 GCA_020029545.1 Gammaproteobacteria bacterium | reverse complement strand
GCAGAGGCATCGCGATAGGCTTCCGGGTTCGAATTCGACTTCGCAATGGCCTCGTTGCGATAGGCGTTTTCACCCTGAATAAAGCTCGCAGTTTCCTGATCGAGATTCGTGGCCGAGAGACTGAGTCCGAGATTGGCGCCTTCCAGCCGGTGGTCGAGCGACAGATTCAGTTTCTGCTCGTCGAGACCGGAGTGAGCGCGCCAGCCACCGTCGTGCGTGGCAAACGCGCTGCCGCCGAAGTCCGTGTCGGTGCCGAGCTGGCGCAGCGCGACGCGGACGCGATAGTACTCATCGGGCCCGGCTTCGACGCCGAAACTGCGATCGGGTAATTGCGCAGCCGTCGCCGGGATGACATTGACGGCACCGTGCATCGCACCCGAGCCGTAAACCACGCCGGCAGGACCGCGCAGTACTTCGATCGACTGCGCCTGTTCGGCATTCACTTCGAACATTTCATTGACGTTGCAGAAACCTACCGGGCGAATCGGTACGCTGTTTTCGAGAAACAGGAATACGCCGCATGAACCGGGGCCGCTCAGTACGGGTGAGCGAATGGCGGTGAGGCTTTCCTGACCGTTATTGCGCTGGATCATGGCGCCGGCCGCGCGGTTGACCAGTTCACTGTTGTGTGTGGCACCCACCAGCGCGACGGTGTCGGCATTGACGACCGAGACACTTCCTGGATAGTCGCGCAGCTGTTGTGCATGCCGCGTTGCCGTGACGATCACTTCATCGAGAGTGTCCGCCCGAGCCAAGGTCGCAAGGCACAGCGATGCAGCACTCGACAGGAGACCGGCAACGACAGCTGGTCGCGAAAGTTGTCGAATGGCATGAGGCAGAGGAGACCGGCGATGCGGAAGGGTCATGGTGATGATTGGGCGATGATGGCGTCACGGTTAAGAATCGTTCGTCAGGTTCAAGGCGTGCCCTGCAACGCGAGGGGCTAGCAGCTGCTAGGGCGGCAGTGCGAACGCTACCACAAAGTCGCCGCGGGTCGTGCCCAGTCCTGGGTGTCCGCCGGCGACGATGACGATGAATTGTCGTCCGTTGATCTCATAGCTCATCGGTGTTGCCTGACCGCCCGCGGGCAATCGACCGCGCCATAGCTCGCGGCCGGTTTCGACATCGAATGCGCGCAGAAAGTTGTCCGTGGCGGCGGCGATGAACACCAGTCCGCCGGCGGTGACGATCGGCCCGCCGCGGTTCGGCATGCCAAGACGGCGTCGGGGAACGTACCACGGCGTCGAGTCGCGCGTCGTACCGAGCACGACCTGCCAGCGGATAGAATTGCGTCGCAGATCCACCGCCGCCAGCGTTCCCCATGGCGGCGCAGTGCAGGGCAGGCCCAAGGGCGACAGGAGCGGTTGGGTTTGCAGTGTGTAGCGGGTCTGCGCGGGCTTCGCAGTTTCCGCAGAGTCGGCGCGCGCGGTCGAATCTGTCGCATGACGCGGGATCAACGTGATGACGCTGGGCAAATGATTGACCGCGGCAATCGCCAGCTGCCGATCGCTGTCGAAGGCGAGACTGCCCCAGCCGATGCCCCCGTCATTGCCAGGCGATACAATCGTTCCCTTGAGATCGGGCGGCGTGAAAATGCCTTCGGAACGATAGCGGCTTAACAGTTCGCGACAGCTGCCGCGGTCGACAAATGTCAGGCCCCACGCATCCTGCGGAACGAGCGCTGCATGCGACACCAAGGCGGGCGTGATGGGAAACGGTTGTGTCGGCGCCGCCGTTTCGCCAGGAACCTTGCTTGCCGGCACGGGCCGCTCGATGACTTCGAAAACCGGCTCGCCGGTTTCGCGATCGAACACGAACAGCTGACCGGTTGGGGTGGCCTGCACGACGGCTGCGATCGCCTTGCCGTCGCGCTCGATATCGATCAGCAGCGGCTGCGCGGTAATGTCATACCCCCACCGGTCGTGATGTACGAGTTGCCGATGCCAGATGATTTCGCCGCTCAGTGCCCGCAAAGCGACGAGGGAGTTCGCATACTTCGCGTCGCCTGGGGGATGGCGATCGGAATTACCCACGCCGGTGGAGCCCGTGGCAAGGAACACGATATCGCGGCCGGCATCGACCGCAATCGTCGACAAGGCGTGGACTCCGCCCGCCCGCCACGACCAGCGCAACTCGCCGCTGCGCGCATCGAACGCACGCACCACGCTCGACAAACCGACAACGACGAGGTCGCGATACAGAGCTGGCGGGGATGTGAGCAGAGCGTGGCCGCGTTCGGCGACTGACGCGGTCATCGCCAGCTCGACGACACCATCGACACCGAACTTCTTGCAGAGCTGGCCGGTGCGACCATCCAGGGCGAGCAGGCGCGCATCGAGCGTGACGATGAAGATCCGGTGGCTGCACGGCATCGAACTGTCCAGCTGTGCATCGAACCAGGAACTGACGCCGCGCGAGCTGGCTTGGTCGTAGTACCCATTGCGAGGAATATGCGGATCGTACCGCCAGCGTTCGCGACCGCTGCCTGGATCGAGCGCAATCACGGTATCTGTCGGCGTACTCAGATACAGCGAACCGCCCGCGAGAATCGGTGTGGCTTCGAAGGCGAGCTGGTTGGCGTGTGCGAGGCCCGCGCCGAGTTCGCGAGTCCGATAACGCCACGCTTCGCGCAAGCTGCCGACATTTGCGGCGTCGATCTGTGCAGCGTTCGAGAAGCGGTTGCCTTCCTGGTCGCCGCCGTACGCACTCCAATCGCTGTCGTCGGCGCCGGATTGCCGACCGGGCGGGGCACCGTGGGCTGTGCCCGACAACCATGCCGCCAGGGTGATTACGAAGGCCGCGAAGTACGGCGGCGGAAGCGGGCGCGACATGCCGTCATTGTAAGTAAGCGTTCATCAAGTTCGCTATCGCTGTTCTCGATCGGCTGCGTGGCAATCAATCGGTCCTTGCCTGAGCGCGCTGGCGCCGTCATCCGCGTCGACAGACGCTGGTGTTAACATCGCGGTCCATGCAATCAGGCGACGGGCTAGTATGAAACAGCGACTCGGGCATCCTGCCACTCGCGCTGTGGCGATGACGGGAACAGGCGCGACTTTTCCCGCATCGCTCGCCGCGTGCGCGGCGGGCACATCCATGTGCCTGGGTGGCACTCGATGAGATACGTTTCATCCTTCGGGGTCGGGCGCAGCACGATGGGCAACTAGTATGAAACGACCCATCGGACTCTGATGTGCATGGATGCACAAATGCCGCGGAGCACAGGATGTGCACGAGCGGCCCTGTCACGAGGGTCGTGGAGTCGAGCAAAAAGTATGACCCATTACCCCCGCCTGCGAACGCTGCTGTTCTCGGTATTCCTCTGTCTGTTCCCGATCGTCTCGCAACTGGCGCAGGCCGCCGAGGACACACGGCCACGCATCGGCCTGGTGCTCAGCGGCGGCGGCGCGCGCGGTGCTGCGCATGTCGGCGTGCTCAAGGTGCTCGAAGAAATGCGCGTGCCGATCGATGCGGTCGCCGGCACCAGCATGGGCGCTGTCGTCGGCGGCTTGTATGCCTCCGGCATGAGCGCTGCCGATATCGAAGAACTCATCAGTTCGCTCAACTGGCAGGACGCATTTCAGGACCGTCCACCGCGGGCCCAATTGGGGTTTCGTCGCAAGCAGGACGATCGCAATTTCCTGGTGCGCTATTCGCTGGGCGTTCGCGAAGACGGTTTCGTGTTGCCACGCGGCCTGGTGCAGGGACAGAAGCTGGAACAGGTGCTGCGCAATTCCACCTTGCCGGTAGCCGATGTGCAGGATTTCGACCAACTGCCGATTCCCTTTCGCGCCGTGGCGACCGACCTCGAAACCGGCGAAGCAGTGCTGATGCGTTCGGGCGATCTGGTCACCGCAATGCGCTCCAGCATGTCGGCACCTGGCGTGTTTTCGCCCGCGCCCCGCGAAGGGCGTCTGCTGGTCGATGGCGGCCTGGTCGAGAATCTGCCCATCGATGCCGCGCGCCAGATGAACGTCGATGTGCTGATCGTCGTGGATGTGAGCTTTCCGCTTTACGCGCGCGACGAACTCAGCTCGCCGTTGGAAGTCACCAATCAGGCCTTTGCGATTCTGATTCGCGCCCGCACGCTGGAGCAACGCGCCAAACTGCTGCCCAGCGACCTCGTCATCGAGCCGCCGCTCGGTCGGTTTCCCTCCATTGATTTCAGCCGCGTGCCGCAGGCGTTGCGGGCAGGCGAATTGGCGGCTCGCCAGGACAAGGCGAAGCTGGCGGCATTGGCGCTCGATGAAGCCGGGTATCGCGAATATCTTGCCGCGCGCCGTCCACGTAACAACGCGCTGCCGGTGATTCAGTTCGTGCGTCCCGCGAGCGATTCGCAGGAGTACAAGGAACTGGTTGCCGCGACCATGAACGACCTGGCCGGCAAGCCACTCGACAAGGAGAAGGTACAGCGCAAGCTGTCCTCGCTGTACGCGCTGGATCTATTCGAATCGATCGACTATGCGCTCATCGAAGAGAACGGCCAGGCGGGGCTCGAACTGACGTTGCGACGCAAGAGCTGGGGACCGAACTATGTGCGGGTCGGGCTGAATCTCGAAGACGATTTCGAAGGCGGCAATCGCTATAACGTCGCGCTGCGGTTCATCCGGACCGAACTCAACAAGCTCGGCGCCGAGTGGCTCACCGATCTGCAGATCGGCGACAACCCGAAGGTGTTCACCGAGTTTTATCAGCCGATTTCGCTGTTCAGCCGCTACTTCGTCGCACCGCGACTGGAGTTTCAGGAGCACAGCGTCAACCTGCTCGAAGGCGAACATCGCATTGCCGAGTATCGTGTGCGTACGCTGGACGGCGGGCTGGATGTCGGACGCGAATTTTCAAACTGGGGTGAACTGCGCTTCGGCTTGCGTCGCGGCAGTGCACGCTCGCATGTGCTGATCGGCGATCCCGATCTGCCCTCGGAGAGGTCCAACCGCGGTGGCATGTTCGCGCGTTTCACTTACGACAAGCTCGACAGTATTTTCTTTCCGCGCCGTGGCCAGCAACTGGAGCTGGAGTGGCGTGGCGAACGCACGAATATGGGCGGCGATCAGAATTTCGATGCCTATTCGGCAAGCTGGCTGATCGCGCGGTCGCTGGAACGGCACACGCTGATTTTCTGGACCGACATGGGCACGACGGTCGACAACCTGGCCACACCGGAAAATTTCTTCTCCCTGGGCGGTTTTTTTAATCTATCGGGACTGCCGCCGGGCTACCTGGCTGCGCCGCATTACGGCATCGCGCGGCTCCTCTATTACCGAAAGATCGGTCGTGGCGGCTCCGGCGTTCTGGACCTGCCGGCCTATGCCGGTGTATCGATCGAAGCCGGCAACGCCTGGTTCGATCGCGGTGACATGAGCTTTGGCGATCTGCGCAAGGACGGAAGCCTGTTCTTCGGCGTCGATACGCCACTCGGGCCGGTATATCTCGCTACCGGGTTCGATCAAAGTGGCGACAAGGCGTTTTACCTGTTCCTGGGGAGGACGTTCTGATTGTGACTTGAGTGGATTGTGACTAGTGAGTGGTGAGTGGTCAGAAACGGAACAGCGGCCCGAATGCCGCTGTGACTACTCACTATTCAACACTCACTATTCACCCCCTTATCCTCACGCCTTCTCCACCTTCTCGTACTCCAGCGCCGGCCGGTCGCCTGGCCGGAAATAGACGTAGCGACCGCTCATCTGCAGCAGGGCGTCGTCGCGTTCGGCGCGTGTCTCGAACCAGTGCTCACGGGTCCACCCAGGGCCGACCAGGTTCTTGAATGGATCGGTGGAGCGCAACTTCACGCGAATGCCGAACGGGCAGTCGCGGGGCACGGGGGTGTCGAGGTTGTGTTCGTGACAAATAGGCATAAAGGCAACGCTACGGTGCTCAGAGTCTGCGAGGTGTCGCAATGGGGGCGCGACAGGATACCCGAGGGCGGTCAGGGTGCCGAATTATCCATCCCTGCGGGCATGTTTGTTAAGTGCGACAGAGAGTTAGGACATCGGGCGGGGAGTCTCACGAAGGGGGTGGTGGTGGGCGCGCGAGTCTCATTCATTGCGCAAATGCCGGCCGGTGCCAAAGGAATGTTGGCGCAAATGCAACCTTTTGCCGCATGACAGGCTCTGATGAACGTAATCGCTGCTTGGCAGCGGCCTCGCTCGGCACGATAGGAGCGGGAAGTTAGTGTAATCCATGGCCTTGAACGAGATAACGGGAGCGTGCCGGATGATCATCCGCACAACGCAGGAGTTGGCTGGCAGTCCGGGTCACGCGATCCGCAACCAGTCCGGCGGTTCGACCATC
>JAIBJL010000051.1 GCA_020029545.1 Gammaproteobacteria bacterium | reverse complement strand
GCTCCGGGAAACTGCGCAAACAGGGTAATGCCGGGATAGGTTTCATCCTTCATGCGCGCAGGATCGAAAGTACCCGGCTCCACCATGCTGGCAACGCTGAACAGACTGACCTCGGCGTTTGCCATGCGGTGGAATACATCATACTTGCCGTGCTGCAGCTGTTCCGCCTGCAGCGCCTCCAGCAATTGTGCACCGGTGAATCGCGGTGTACCTGCAGCAATGCGCAGCGCGATGATCTTGCGACGTTCAGTGCGCCGCGGCGGCGGCGTGCTGCTCATCGATAAAGTGGGTGCGGCAGGCGGCGAGTTCTCCACCGGCGAGGCTGACGCAACCGTCGAGGTACGCACGGCAGGACGCGCAGATTGCGCTCCTGCGACCAGGTGCGGAACTGACGACGATTCTGCTTCGAGCTCATCGCCCAGCGTCGGTTCGATCCGCACACGACGTGCATCGCGATCTTTCGCCGGTACCGGCGGCTCAGGTTCATCGAGTTCGATGGTGTCGTCTTCCCCGCCTATGTTGCCGACAGCCAGTTCGTCCCGATAGCGACGATCCGCTACGATAGGTTCATCGGCGCGTTCTGGCGATGCGACACCCAGTTCGGGCTGATCGTCGAACCCTGCCGACGGCTCATCGCGCAACGCATAAGCGCCGTGCGGTTCGCGCGGCGGCTCGGCAATACGCAGCATCGCAGTGTCGTCGGCGACGGCCTGGCGCGAACCGCGGCGGCCCCAGGCGTAAATGCCCACCAGCAACAGGGCACCGCAGACGATCAGTATCCAGCGTAGTTCGGGCATGGGAGGCTTACGCGGTCAACGGGCCACGGGCGACGGGCCACGGCAAGAAATGGAACGATCTCTTATCAATCATCAATGATTGCCCTAAGTTAAACAGCACCGCAGAACACTGCGTTCTTCACTCTGGCCGTCGCCCGTCGCCTGTTGCCCGTAGTCGCCGCTCGCTGCGCGCGGGGCCTCACATCGCCGCCATGCGCACGGCTTCTTCCACATCCACCGCGACCAGACGCGACACGCCCGGCTCATGCATGGTGACGCCGATCAGCTGCGAGGCGAGCTCCATCGTCGTCTTGTTGTGGGTAATGAAAATGAATTGCACGCGGCTCGACATCTCCTTCACCGTTTCGCAGAAACGCCCGACGTTATTGTCGTCGAGTGGCGCGTCCACTTCGTCCAGCAGACAGAACGGTGCGGGGTTCAGTTCGAAAATCGAAAATACCAGGGCCACGGCCGTCAGCGCCTTCTCACCGCCCGACAGCTGATTGATCGTGACGTTCCGTTTGCCCGGCGGACGCGCCATGATCGACACACCCGCGCTCAGAATGTCTTCCCCCGTCAGTTCCAGGTACGCATGCCCGCCACCGAACAGTCGCGGGAAGCGGTCCTTGAGACCCGCATTGACACGATCGAACGTATCCTGGAAGCGTGCACGCGTTTCGCGGTCGATCTTGCGAATCGCCGTTTCCAGCGTTTCCAGCGCATCGGTCAGGTCCTTGAACTGACGGTCCAGATATTCCTTGCGTTCGGACTGTTCCTTGAATTCGTCGATCGCCGCCAGGTTCACCTGGCCGAGGCGCTCGATCTTCCCGGCCATGTCGCTCAGCGTCTGTTCCCAGGAGGCGATATCCGCTTCGGCCGGCATTTCCTGGTAGACCATCGCCAGATCGAACTGCGTCGCAGTGAACTGTTCGAGCAACGTCTGGTGGCGGATCTTCAATTCCTGTGCCGCCATGCGCACGTCTTCGAGGCGGGCACGCGCGGCCTCGACGGCCGCTTCGGCTTCCATCCGGCCTTGATCGAGAGTACGCATGTGACTCTCGGCTGCTTCCAGCGCCTGGCGGGCCGCCGTGAGTTCCCGTTCGACCTCGATGCGCTGCTGCAGGAAGGCTTCGAGCTTGCCGGCCAGTTCCTGAAGCGGCGCTTCGCTCTGGGCTATTTGCTCGGTCAACAGATCGCGACGCCCGCTCAGTTGCTCCAACTGCTGGCGCAGACGATCCAGGCCTGCGGCAATCGACGACAGTGCCGAACGGCGCGACTCGACCTTGATGGCGACCTCCTGTGCATGCTCGCGATCGCTCTGTGACTGCAATCGATGCTCACCCAGGCGGTGTCGCAATGCCTCGCGTTCGCGCTCCAGTTCGACACGCGCAGCTTCGAACTGCGCCAGCTGCTCGACACCTTCTTCCAGCCGTCCGCGCGCCACACCGACGGCGGCCGTCGCCTGTTCCTGCTCGGACTCGAGTTCCGCAGTCTCGGTATTGATGTGAGCCATGCGTTCGGCATTCTGCTGGACCTTGCTTTGCAGCGCTCGCGCCTGCGCGATGAGATCGCTATGGGCGCGATGAGCGCGATTGACCTCGCCCTGCAGACTGTCGCGACGCGTTTCCAGGTCGGCCAACCTCGCACGCGCCGCGCCGATTTCATCCTGCAATGCATCGCGGCGTGCCTCGCCCGCCGCCACACTGTCACGCAGCTGGCGCATTTCCTTTTCTCGGCCGATGACACCGGCATGCACGTCCTTGTCGCGGCTCACGCGCAGCCAGTCGTGGCCGATCCAGATACCATCGGGAGTAATCAGCGATTCGCCGTTGAGCAGTGTCGGACGCCGTGCCAGCGCCTCCGCCAGCGTATCCACCGCAATAATGCCGGTCAGTAGCGGCGTGATGGCTGCCGGTCCCTGGACCCGCGCCAGCAACCGACCCGAATCGACGTCGTGTGTCGCGGTGCCACCTTCCGTGAAAAAGGTGACCGCGCCGACCTGCAACGATTCGAGCTGCGTGGCAATGGAATCGATCGTGTCGACCGATACCGCTTCGAGGTACGAACCGAGCACGGTTTCCACCGCTCGCTCCCAGCCCGGCTCCACAGTGAGCTGCTGCGCGAGTCGCGGACGATCTGCCAGGGTGTTGACGGCGAGCCATTCGGACACCTTGCCCTGCGCGAGACCCAACGCGGCCTGCTGCAAGGCCTGCAATGACATGAGCCGGCCCTGCACATCCTGCAGTTCCTGACGACCGCGATCGGCGCCGATCACCAGCTGCTTCTCGCGATCGCGCAATGCCTGCGTCTCGTCGCCGACCGACTGCAGTTGTGCGGCAAGCAGTTCAGCCTGTTCGCTCGCGTGCGCTTCCTGTTCTTCGAGCGCGGCGATACGCGCATCAAGCTCTGCCGTCTGCAGCGTGCCAAGCTCGGTTGCCAGCCGTTCGCGTTGCGCGGCCAAGCGTGTCAGCTGATGTTCCAGCTGTTCGATACGGGCACGCTCGACCTGGGTCTTCTCGCTAGCCTCGCGCGAGGTGCGATTGAATTCCTCCCAGCGCTCCTGCCAGTGCTGCATGTGCTGCTCGATCTGCTCGAACGCGGTGCGCGACGCCTGTTCGCGCTCGCGGGCTATTGCCAGTCCGGGCTCAAGCTGGCTGAGCTCGTTGCGCAGTTCATCGATCTGCGATTGATCGCGCGTCAGATGCAGGTTGGCTTCGGTGGCACCGCGCTCGGCCTGTTCCAGATCCTGCTTCTGGCGCTGGCGCAGTTCGCGGGCATGCTGGATCGACTGTTCGGCGCGCGAGATTTCGGCGCCGATCTGATAGTAGCGTCCCTGCACGCCGTTCAGCGCTTCGGATTTGGACGTGAAATCCTCGCGCGCCGTTTCGATGGACGATTCGAGCGAACGTAGTTGCGCAATCGCCGCCTGCGTTGCGGTATCGCGCTCGCGCAGAATGCCCTCCTGCGATTGCGAATCGTGCTCGATGGCACGCAGTCGCAGCGCCAGCAACTCGGCAGTCAGCTTACGCTCGTCCTGCTTCAGTGCCTGATAGCGACGCGCCGTGGCCGCTTGCCGCTGCAGGTGACGCAACTGCTTCTCGACTTCCTCGCGCACATCGGTGAGGCGTTCGAGATTCTCTTTCGTGTGTGAAATCCGATTCTCGGTCTCGCGTCGGCGTTCCTTGTACTTGGAGATCCCGGCCGCTTCTTCGATAAAGCCGCGCAGTTCTTCGGGCCGGGCATCGATGACGCGCGAGATCATGCCCTGTTCGATGATTGCATAGCTGCGCGAACCCAGGCCGGTGCCCAGGAACAGCTGCGTAATATCCTTGCGCCGGCAGCGCGTGCCATTCAGGAAATAGGCGGAGGTGCCATCGCGCGACACCACGCGCTTGAGGGAAACTTCCGCAAAGCCGGCGTATTGTCCGGCGAGCTGGCCGTCCGTGTTATCGAACACCAGTTCGACCGAGGCCGTACCGACCGGCTTGCGGGAACTGGAACCGTTGAACACGACATCGGCCATCGAATCGCCGCGCAGATGCTTGGCGGAAATTTCGCCCATCACCCAGCGCACCGCGTCGATGATGTTCGACTTGCCGCAACCGTTCGGACCGACGACGCCGATCAGGTTGCTGGGCAGGTTAACCGAGGTCGGATCGACGAATGACTTGAAGCCGGCCAGTTTGATCTTGTTGAGTCGCATCGAGTTCCTTCATAAGGCGGTGAGCCGGTTGTCGTGCACGCTGAAATTGACTTCATCGGAACGTCGCGTTGCAGCGCCGGACGCGAATTGCTGGATCGCGCCCCCCCTGAATCGTGTCCCGATTGGGGATCGTTGTAGTGTACGTAATGCGTTCGCCGCACGCAGCTTGAAAACGAGCCGGCCACCCTTCGATGGACCGGCGCGAGCTCAGCCTCGGGCACAAGGGCACCAAGGAGTCGGAGGAGTTTCCACGGGGTACACGGGGATCACGGGGATCACGGGGTAAGCAAGATTTTAAAGAGTCGATCGCGCCTTGCCGTGGCTGCTAGTCGTTCTTGTTTTCTAGCCATTTGTTCATACCCCGTGGTCCCCGTGAACCCCGTGGAGATCTTTCTTTGGCCTTTCTCAAACGGCTTTGCGTCGGATAATTTGCCGCTTTTTTTCCCGCTGTACGTGTGAAGCCGCGTCTGTATAATCCCGCCCTCTTTTGCAAACGACCTGTTTTCGGCCAAGTGACTGGCCGGGCAGTGGAGGCTAATCGATGGCCGCGAAAAAACCGTCTGTAAAGGCGACCCAAGCCAAAAAGACCGCGCTCAAGAAGCCTGTCGCCAAAAAGCCCGTCCCCGCCAGGAAAGCGGCGCCGGCGAAGAAAGCCCCGGTGGTACGCGCCAAGCCGACGGCTGCGCGTCCCCCCGCCAAACCTGTGCCCAAGGTATCCGTGACCCAGACTGCCAAACCCACCGCCAAGTCCGTTGCCAAGCCTGCTGTTGCCAAGTCCGCCAAGGCCCACGCGCCTGCTGATCTGTCCGCGAAGCCTGCGCCCGTCGCAACGAAACCTCAGGTCTCCAGTACACCCGCTTCCGCTGCCAAAACGCCCTCGACCACTACAGCGGTGGGGATAGCGTCAAGCGCTTCGGCGCGCCCGGCTCTTGCCCCGACCGCGCCGCGCGCGACTCCCGCTGCCAAGGCGGTTTCCAGTCGTCCGGCGGCCGAGATTTCCGAAGCGTCGGACGAGGACGGCGACGGTGCCGAAATCAGCACCAACTTGCTGGCCGGCCCGCGTAACGTCAAACCATATATTGCTCGCCGCGGCGAGCAGTACATGAACAAGGAGCAGCTCGAGCACTTTCGCGTCATCCTCACGACCTGGAAGCAGGACCTGATGCAGGAAGTGGATCGCACCGTGCTGCACATGAAGGATGAAGCGGCGAACTTCCCCGACCCGAACGACCGCGCCACGCAGGAATCCGAATTCAGTCTCGAATTGCGCACCCGCGACCGCGAACGCAAGCTAATCCGCAAGATCGAGGAAGCGATCAAGCGCATCGAAGACGGCAGCTACGGCTATTGCAACGAAACCGGCGAGGAGATCGGCGTCAAGCGGCTGGAAGCCCGTCCGGTCGCTACCTTATGCGTCGAGGCGCAGGAACGCCGGGAGCGCCGCGAAAAGCAATACGGCGATCGGGACGATCGCTATCGTTAGGATCGGGACGATCGCTATCGCTGAGGACATGGGCCCGGGACATGGGGCCGCGGCAAGAGAATAAGTCAGTAGCACAGCCTGAATTCTTGCCCAGGCCCGTCGCCCCACACCCCACGCCCGCGCTCTATCGTGGCCGCTTCGCACCATCCCCCACAGGGGACCTGCATTTCGGCTCGCTGATCGCTGCTGTCGGCAGCTACCTCGCCGCCCGCCATGCCGGCGGTCAGTGGTTCGTCCGTATCGAAGATCTCGATCCGCCGCGCGAAGTCCCTGGCAGTGCCGACCGCATCCTGCGTACGCTGGAAGCCTTCGGTTTCGAATGGGACGGCGAGGTCGTGTACCAGAGCAAACGGCATGAAGCCTATAGGGCAGCCGCACAACAGCTGCTGCAGCTGGGCCTGGCTTACGAATGCTCGTGTTCCCGCGCGGAAATTGCGGCCGCGGCCACGTTTCCGGTTAAGGGCGAAGAGATTCCCTATCCAGGATGGTGTCGACGCGGGCCGCTGGCACCGGCGCGCCAGCGCGCTTTGCGCCTGCTCGTTCGAGACGGCACGGTCGATTTCACCGACGCTTTACAGGGGGTGGTGTCGTCTAACGTCGCTGCGGAAAGCGGCGATTTCGTCATTCGCCGGCGCGACGGATTATTCGCCTATCAGCTGGCCGTTACCGTGGACGACGCCGCCCAGGACATCACCGAAGTCGTGCGCGGTGCCGATCTTTTGTCGAGCACTTGTCGCCAGATTCTGTTGCAACGGGCATTGTCCCTGTCGACGCCTGCCTATTTGCACCTGCCGCTGGCTGTTGACATGTCAGGGGTCAAGCTGTCCAAGTCGCTGGGCGCAGCTGCGCTTGACGCTCGCCGCCCTGGGCGCTCGCTCTGGCAGGCGCTCAAGTTTCTGCGGCAGTCACCGCCGCCGGAATTGCGACCCGACATGGAAGCCACTGGTAAGCCGGCTCAGTTGTGGTCCTGGGCCATCCGTCAGTGGAATCCACGAGCCTTAGGCGGCGTACAGTCCGCTTGCGTGCAACTGTAAATAGCCCCCGGTTGAGGCATTGGACTAGGATGGATTACCTTGATTCTGGACCGATCGTTTGCAGGGTGTAGTCTCCTGAGATGCCGAATGTCGTAAAGACGTTGCAGCATCGTTGCTCAGGGTCTAATGTCATGCCCGGGTGTGGTTTTCGCTGTATGCCCGAATCAGGCGCCGCTGGTGCATGATCAGGAGCTTCCATGAGCGAGCCGAGAGTCATCAAGAAGTATCCGAACCGCCGGCTGTACGACACGGTCGAAAGCCGCTATATCACGCTGGCCGACATCCGCCGGCTGGTCACCGAAAAAATCGACTTCATCGTCGTCGACAAGAAGACCCAGGAAGACATTACTCGCTCGATCCTGCTGCAGGTCATTGCCGAGCAGGAACATCAGGGCGAGCCGTTGATGAGTCAAGACTTCCTGTCGCAGATCATCCGTTCCTACGGCGGCGCCATGCAGGGCGTTGTCGGCAGCTACCTGGAACAGAGTCTCAAGTTATTGTCGGCACAGCAGCAGCAGATGCGCGAGAGCATGCGCGGGATAATGGGGGGCGAAGCCTTCGACTCCATTGCCTCACTGACGCAGCACAACCTCGAACGCTGGCGCGCCGTGCAGGAAGATATTTTCCGGGCGATGAGCGGCAATAGCGGCGCGGGTTCCGCGCAGAAAAAGGAACGCGATGACGACAGCGATACGCCGCGCGAAAAGCGCGTCTAGGAGCCTGTCCGGGTCATGGTCATCCTGACGGATTCTTAGTTCGCCAACGACGCGGCGCCAAAAAAAAAGCGCCGGTACCTTACGGAACAGACGCTTTTTTCAACACACCGGCGAGGCAGCCGGCGGTGATGTTGATCGCCGATCAGTTGGCGGCGACGTCGCGCATGCTCAGACGGACGCGACCCTGGCGATCGACTTCCAGTACCTTCACGCGCACCACATCGCCTTCCTTGAGCTTGTCGCTGACGCGCTCGACGCGCTCTTCGGAAATCTGCGAGATGTGCACCAGACCATCCTTGCCGGGAAGAATCGTCACGAATGCGCCGAAGTCCATCAGGCGCGCGACTCGACCTTCGTAGACGCGACCGACTTCGACGTCCGCGGTGATCAGCTCGATACGGCGCTGCGCTTCCTTGCCGGAGGCGCCGTCCACCGATGCGATCTTGACGGTGCCGTCGTTCTCGATGTCGATCGAGGTGCCGGTTTCTTCGGTGATGGCGCGAATGACGGCGCCGCCCTTGCCGATGACTTCGCGAATCTTCTCCGGGTCGATCTTGATCGTGATGATCGAGGGCGCCCATTCCGACATCTTGGCGCGCGGGGCGGAGATGACCTTGTCCATTTCGCCGAGGATATGCAGACGGCCTTCGCGTGCCTGATCCAGAGCGACCTTCATGATCTCTCTTGTGATCGAAGTGATCTTGATGTCCATCTGCAACGCGGTGATACCGGTGCGGGTACCTGCCACCTTGAAGTCCATGTCGCCGAGATGATCCTCATCGCCGAGGATATCGGTGAGCACAGAGAAACGATCGCCTTCCTTCACCAGGCCCATGGCCACGCCGGCCACCGAGGCCTTGATCGGCACGCCGGCATCCATCAACGCCAGGCTGGTGCCGCAGACACTCGCCATGGAGCTGGAACCATTGGATTCAAGAATTTCCGAGACCACTCGAATAACGTACGGGAACGTGGTCATGTCGGGCATCACGGCCGCAATGCCGCGACGTGCCAGATTACCGTGGCCGATTTCGCGGCGCTTCGGCGAGCCCATCATGCCGGTTTCGCCGACGCTGAACGGCGGGAAGTTGTAGTGAAGCATGAACGGCTCTTTGCGCTCGCCGGCCAGGGAATCGATGATCTGCGCATCGCGGCCCGTGCCCAGCGTCGTGACGACCAGCGCCTGTGTTTCACCGCGGGTAAACACGGCAGAGCCGTGCGTGCGCGGCAGTACGCCGGTACGAATCGCGATCGGACGCACAGTCTTCGTGTCGCGACCGTCGATTCGTGGCTTGCCTTCCAGCACGCGCTGACGCACCACGCGGTACTCGAGATTCGCCAGTTCCTTGCTCACTTCATCGGCGGAGAACACGGGCGCCTCGCCACCTGCCAGCGCCAGCATCGCAACCTGCTTCGCTGCATCGACACTGACGTGACGCGCCTGCTTTTCAGTCACCTGGTACGCGGCAACAATGGCCGCCTCGGCCTGCTTCGCAATCGCCGATTCCAGCGCCACGTTGGCGGCAGGAGCCTGCCAGGTCCACGCGGGCTTACCGGCTTCAGCCTTCAACTCGTTGATGGTCTTGATGACGATCTGCATCTGCTCGTGACCGAACACCACAGCACCCAGCATCACTTCCTCGTTCAGACTCTTCGCTTCGGATTCCACCATCAGCACGCCTTCGGCAGTCCCGGCAACCACGAGTTCGAGGTCCGAATCCTTCAGCTGCGAGTTCGTGGGATTGAGCAGGTACTGACCGTTCCGATAACCGACTTTGGCGGCACCGATCGGACCGGCGAACGGCACGCCCGACAATGCCAGCGCGGCAGAGGCGCCGATCAGCGAAGGGATGTCCGCATCGATGTCGGGATTGACCGAAAGCACCGTTGCGACGACCTGCACCTCGTTGAAAAAGCCTTCCGGAAACAGGGGTCGAATCGGACGATCGATCAGACGCGAGGTCAGCGTCTCCTTCTCCGATGGACGACCTTCGCGCTTGAAGAAGCCGCCGGGAATACGCCCAGCTGCGTAGGTCTTCTCGATGTAGTTGACCGTCAGCGGGAAAAAATCCTTTTTCGGGTCTGCCAGCTTGCGGGCGACAGCGGTGACCAGCACCACGGTTTCGCCCATGGTCACGATCACGGCGCCATCGGTCTGGCGGGCCAGCTCGCCGGTTTCGATCGTGACCTGGTGTTGGCCGTAGGGGAATGATTTCTTGATTACGCTCACGATACTTCCTAAACCGGCATGGCCGGAGCGAACTGATGGCTGTCTCGGATATGAGGAGCCGGGAAATCCGACGATCGGGTTGGCATTGATTCGCTCATCATCTGCTGATTGATCGACATCAGCATGACAAGTGAAGCGTCAACGTGGCGATGAGCGGACGATGGTCGACAGTGATAAGGGGGAAACAATGGAGAGCTTCGGCGCATTGCCGGCAAGCGTCTTCAGCGTCGCAGTCCCAGGCTGGCAACCACAGAGGTGTAGCGCTCTGGTGCGGTTTCCTTGAGATAGTCGAGCAGCTTGCGGCGCTGATTGACCATCTTCAGCAGGCCGCGACGCGACGCATGGTCACGCTTGTGAGCGGAAAAATGATCGCCCAGTTCGTTGATGCGCGCCGACAGCAGCGCAATCTGTACTTCCGGCGAACCGGTATCATTCGCTCCGCGGCGATACTGTTCGACAATTCCGACTTTCTGCTCGGTCGACAATGACATCTGCTCGATCCTCAATCCGAATCGCTTAGGATTCAGCCTGCTAATATGGGGGTGCTTCAAGAAGCCGCGCATTCTACGCGCGCGCGCGACGCGATCTCAAGCAAAACTCCCTGAAATTCTTGGGCCTACGTATCTGCCGAGGCGCCGGCGAACCCACCCGCCCCACCCCACCCGGGCCTGGCGTCCGCAAGCGTTGCCCGGAAGCGACGCTCGCCAGGGCACCCAGCCACCACCGGGGACCTGCGAGCCACCCTCAGAGCCCGACGAACAGTCGGGTCGGCCGCACACGACCATCCGGTTGCCCTTCCACCAGACCTAGAAACCGCCCGCCCGCCGCGTACGCCCGGAGCTGGCCGGCAGGCGCCGGCATCAGTGCCGTCACGGTCTGCCCCTGCAATAGCGCCTGAACGCTGGAGGGGTTGAGATGCGTATCTGCCAGATCGGCAAAGGCCGTATCAGCGGGAAGCAATAAGGCATCCAGCGCAGCCGCTCCCCCGGGCAGGAGTTGCTCGATCTGGGACAGGGTACGCAGGGGCAATCCGTCGAACGGATCGACCGCGAGCCGCCGCAGTTCTGCCACATACCCCAAGGTACCGAGCTTGCCGGCGATATCTGCGGCCAGCGAGCGGATGTAGGTTCCTTTGGAACAACGCACTTCGAAGGCCAGTCGATGGTCGGCGAAACGCTGGCGTGCGATGCGGTCGATGACAATGCGCCGCGATTCGCGTTCGACCGACTCGCCGCGTCGGGCCAGTTCGTACAGGCGCTCGCCTTGATGCTTGAGCGCCGAATGCATCGGCGGCACCTGCGTCTGTTCGCCCATGAAGCTTGCGAGCACCGCATCGATCACCGCGTCGCTCAATGCGGGCACCGGCGCGGTCGCACTGACGTCGGTTTCGCAATCCAGCGATGGCGTCGTCGCCCCAAGTTGCACGCCGACGTAGTAAGTCTTGCCGCTCGTCAACAGACGACCGCAGACCTTCGTGGCCTGGCCGAAACAGATCGGCAACAAGCCCGATGCCAATGGATCGAGACTGCCGGCATGACCGGCCTTCTTCGCACCGAAGAGGCCGCGTACCTGCTGCAAGGCTGCATTGGAAGACAGCCCCAGAGGTTTGTCGAACAGCAGAATGCCATCGACATCGCGATGGTGGCGCGGCGGGCGGGACATACTCGATGATTTCAAGAATGCTTGCTGTCCGCGGCGCGGTCGTCGTTGGCGTCCTCGCCGCTGTCATCTGCAGCGCCAGAGACATGCCGTGACGCATCGTCCCTGACCGCCTGGCTGATCAGCGCGGACATGCGCGCGCCGCTGCGGATCAATTCATCCTGCACGAAGCGCAGTTCCGGGCTGTGTCGTAAACCCAGCGCACGACCCGCGGGACCGCGCAATAGATCGGCAGCCGCATCCAGAATGTCCTGCGCCTTGAATTCATCGCCGCCCAGCGTCGAATAGAACACCCGCGCATAACTCAGATCGCTGGCCATGCGCACCTCGGTGAGCGTAACCATACCTAAGCGCGGGTCGCGCACTTCACGACGAATCAGTTCGCTCAGCGCGCGTTGCAATTGTTGTGCAACGCGCTGACTGCGTGAGAAGGATTTATTCGCCATGACGGTACCGGAAGGATGCCACGCGCACTAGACGGTGCGCGCGATTTCCACGCGAGAGAAGCATTCGATCTGGTCGCCGACCTGCACGTCATTGTAGTTGCGCACACCGATACCGCATTCAGTGCCGGCGCGAACTTCATTGACGTCGTCCTTGAAACGACGTAGCGATTCCAGTTCGCCCTGATAGATCACCACGTTGTTACGCAGCACGCGGATCGGATTGCTGCGACGAACGTAACCGTCCGCCACGATGCAACCCGCCACGGTGCCGAACTTGCTGGAGCGGAACACTTCGCGCACTTCGGCCACGCCGACGATGGTTTCCTTGACCTCCGGTGCCAGCAGGCCCGACAGCATCGAGCGCACATCGTCGATCGCTTCGTAGATGATGCTGTAGTAGCGCACATCGATACCGGACTCCTTGATCATCGTGCGTGCCGAGCTGTCGGCGCGTACGTTGAAGCCGATAATACGGGCATTCGATGCCTGTGCCAGCGTGACGTCGGACTCGGTAATGCCACCGACGCCGCTCGACAGCACTTTCACCGCCACTTCGTCGGTGGACAGCTTGGTCAGCGAGTCGCGCAATGCCTCGGCACTGCCCTGCACGTCGGCCTTGAGCACGACCTGCACCGTGGCGACTTTGCCATCGCCCATCTGCGACATCATGTCTTCGATCTTGGTCGGGCCACCCTGGCGCGCCAGCTTGGTATCGCGGAACTTGCCCTGGCGATACAGCGCCACTTCGCGCGCCTTGCGCTCGCTCTCGACGACCAGCAAATCGTCGCCTGCGTTCGGCGCACCCGACAGCCCCAGCACCACAACGGGCAGCGAAGGGCCGGCTTCCGTCACCGACTTGCCGGTTTCGTCGAACATCGCACGCACACGGCCGAATTCCTGGCCCGCAATAATCGGATCGCCCGGACGCAAGGTGCCGCGCTTGACCAGCACGGTGGCCACGGCGCCGCGGCCCTTCTCCATCGTTGACTCGACAACCACACCGGCAGCAAGGCCGTCGCGCGTCGCTTTCAATTCGAGCACGTCGGCCTGCAGGATGATGGACTCGAGCAGCTGCTCGATGCCCTGTCCGGTCTTCGCCGATACATTCACGAACATCGTGTCGCCGCCCCATTCTTCGGACAGCACGCCATGCTGCGACAGGCCGTTCTTGATCTTTTCCGGGTCGGCATCGCTCTTGTCGACCTTGGTGACTGCGACGACGATCGGCACTTCAGCAGCCTTGGCATGCTGGATCGCTTCGATCGTCTGCGGCATGACACCGTCATCGGCGGCAACGACCAGCACTACAATGTCCGTAACCTGAGCACCGCGCGCCCGCATTGCAGTGAAGGCGGCGTGGCCCGGCGTATCCAGGAACGTAACGATGCCCTTGCCGGTTTCGACATGATAGGCGCCGATATGCTGAGTGATGCCGCCCGCCTCGCCCGCCGCTACCTTGGTACGACGGATGTAGTCGAGCAGCGAGGTCTTACCGTGGTCGACATGCCCCATGACCGTAACGACCGGCGGACGTGCCGCGAGCTCGTGGGCCGAATCCGCGATCTGCAGATCGTCTTCGATGGCACTTTCCTTGACGACGACGGCGGTATGGCCGAGTTCCTCGACGACCAGGATGGCAGTGTCCTGGTCGATGGGCTGATTGATGGTGGCCATCACACCCATGTTCATCATGACCTTGATGACTTCGTTCGCCTTGACAGCCAGGCGCTGCGCCAGCTCGGCGACGGTGACTGTCTCGCCGATCTGTACATCGCGCTTGACTGGCGCGGCAGGACGCTCGAAACCATGCTGTGCGGTAACGTTGACCTGCACCGGACGGCGCATTTTCGACGATGCCTGGTGTTGCTTCTTTTTCTTGAAGCGGGCACTGGCATCGCTCGAGACATGCAGTTCCTGACGCGACTGGCGCGCTGGTGGCGATGCCTGACGCTCCGCGGCTTCGCGAACCGGCTTCGGTGGCGGTTCCTCGCGACGACGCTCGCTCTCGACGCGCTCGCGAGCTTCGTTCTGGATCATTCGCGTGGCTTCCTGTTCGACCAGGGCACGCGCTTCCTCATCGGCGCGACGGCGCGCTTCCTCTTCCTGTTCGCGACGACGCTGTTCGGCTTCGCGCGCCTCGGCTTCGAGCCGCTCCTGCTTCAGGCGTGCTTCTTCCTCCGCCTTCTGCTGGCGTTCGATATCGTCGACCACCACGGCCGGACGAGCCGCTGCGCTTTGCGGAGGGGGTTGCGGAGCGGCCTGCTCCTCCAGCGCCGTGCGATTGAGATAGGTCTTCTTGGTGCGTACTTCGACGTTCACGGTACGCGCGCGACCCTGCGCCGATGCGACCTTGATCTCGCCCTGCGACTTGCGCTTGAGCGTGATCTTGCGGGGTGCCGCGGCATCTTCGCTGCGACCGTGCGAGCGACGCAGGTGGGTCAGCAGCTGCATTTTTTCTTCGTCGCTGACCGTCGCATCAGCGCCGGCCACAGAGATACCTGCCTCGTCGAGCTGCAAGAGCAGTCGCTCGACCGGCACTTTCAATACCTCTGCAAACTGGCTAACTGTTACATCCGCCATGAACCACCCTCCAACTGCCGAGCTCAAGCCTGTTGGCCGGCAGCATCAAACCAGTGCTTACGCGCCGCCATGATCAGCGCGCCCGCGCGATCGGAATCGATACCTTCGATCTCCAGCAGATCGTCGATCGCCTGCTCGGCCAGATCTTCACGCGTCACGATGCCCTTGCTGGCCAGGCGCAGCGCGAGTTTCGCATCCATGCCATCCAGATCCAGCAGATCCTGCGCCGGCTCCGAGCCGTCCGCCTCTTCTTCCGAAGCGATGGCCTGCGTCAGCAGCACGTCGCGTGCACGGTTGCGCAATTCCTTGATGATGTCTTCGTCGAACTCTTCAATACCCGCCAGTTCGGACGCCGGCACGTACGCGATTTCCTCGACCGTCGAGAAACCCTCCTGCACCAGGATCTGCGCAACTTCTTCGTCTACCGCAAGCTGCTTCTGGAACAGCTCGACCAGTTCACGCGACTCGCCTTCGTTCTTGGCATCGGCGGCCTGCTCGGTCATCACGTTCAATTCCCAGCCGGTGAGTTCGCTGGCCAGGCGAATGTTCTGGCCGCCGCGACCGATCGCCTGCGACAGCTTCTCTTCCGTCACCGCAATATCCATCGAGTGCGAATCCTCGTCGACGACGATCGACACGACTTCCGCCGGTGCCATGGCATTGATCACGAACTGCGCCGGGTTGGCATCGAACGGAATGATGTCGACGCGCTCGCCGGCAATTTCATTCGACACTGCCTGCACGCGCGAACCGCGCATGCCGACGCAGGCACCCACCGGATCGATGCGGCTGTCATTGCTCTTCACCGCGATCTTGGCGCGCACACCGGGATCGCGCGCAGCGCCGAGAATCTGGATCAGGCCCTGACCGACTTCCGGCACTTCGAGCTTGAACAATTCGATCAGAAATTCCGGCGCGGTACGCGACAGGAACAGCTGCGGGCCGCGCGGCTCGCTGCGCACATCCTGCAGAAACGCCTTGATACGATCCTGCGCGCGCACGGGCTCACGCGGAATCATCTGCTCGCGCGGCACGAAACCTTCGGCGTTACTGCCGAGGTCGACGAACATGCCGTTGCGGTCGACGCGCTTGACGACACCCGACACCAAAGTGCCGGCGCGTGCTTTGTATTCGTCTACGACTTGCGCCCGCTCTGCCTCACGCACTTTCTGCACGATGACTTGCTTGGCCGTCTGCGCTGCGATGCGCCCGAACGCCACGGATTCCAGCGGCGATTCCACGTAGCCACCCGGTTCGGCTTCGGGCGAGATATCCAGCGCATCCTCCAGACGCAATTCACTATCCGGAAATTCCAGTTCGTTCGAGTCGTCGGCGAACACCTTCCAGCGGCGCCAGGTGTCGTAGTCGCCGCTCTTGCGGTTGATGGCAACACGCACGTCGATGCCTTCGCCGTAACGTTTGCGAGTTGCGGACGCGAGTGCGGCTTCGAGGGCCTCGAAGATGATTTCCTTGTCGACGCCTTTCTCGTTGGAAACTGCGTCCACCACCATCAGAATTTCTTTGTTCATCGTGCGACTCCGGCCATTGCCGTTAACGTAAGTCCGATCGATCCAACCGGCATCAGCCGCTCCGATCGACCATCCCGAAACCACTCATCCGTTACCACTCAACCGCAACACCGAGGGCGTAACACCCAGGGCGCGACACTTCAGGGCGCCAGCCGCGCTTTGTGAATGTCATTCAGCGGCAGGCTGACTGCACTGCCCTCCACAGCGAGGGTGATTGCGCCCTCATCGACTTCCGTCAGCATTCCGACAAACCGCTTGCGCCCGCCGATCGGACGCTTCATTTCGACCCGTACCTGTTCGCCGCGAAACAGCTCGAAATGCTCGCGAGTCCGTAACACGCGATCCATGCCGGGC
>JAIBJL010000302.1 GCA_020029545.1 Gammaproteobacteria bacterium | reverse complement strand
GTCCTACAGGGATCCGCTGAGTGGACTGGCGGACCAACACCTGAGCGCAGCCTCGGAGTTGAACCCGGAGTTGAACTCGGGGTTGAACTCGGCATTGAACTCGGGGTTGAACCAGAGCAGCCTCGACCCAGCCGGCCTCCCTCCGGCCGCGGAACCGCCGCAGCCGGCGGACACCGCGATGGAGCCGGCCTTGAGCGAAATCTACGCCAAGGAAACCGCGGGCCACCTCGCCACCATTCGTGAGTTCATCGCGGCGTGCGATTGCAGTTCGCCTCCGTACGCGGCAACCGAAGCACTGCATCGCTCCTGCCATACGCTCAGCGGCACCGCGAAAACCGCCGGCGCGCGACAGGGCATCAAAATCGCCGAGCCGCTGAATCGCTACGTACGCAAGCTGTACGATCATTCCATCGGCCTGCCGGTTGCGGGGCTGGAGGTGCTGCGGGATGCGGTGGACGCGATTCAGCAGGTGGTCGATCACATCAATGAAGACACCGGTTACTTCCCCAATCACCTGCTGCTGATTGCACGCATCAACGAGCTGGATCACGCGCTCGACCACGAGATCTCGCGACTTGCCGAGACGGTCGGTTTCGCAAGTTCCGTGGTCCTGCCGACCGACGCCCACCCGTCGGCGTCGAGCGCGCCGCCGACCGAACACGGTGTCGATGCCTTCAACGACGACGTCTTTGCCGATGCCGAGCAACGCCCGGCGGATGCAACGATCATGGCGCCGGCGCTCACGACGCCGCCGGCCGGCGAATCGGCCGACGCTGTGGCGGATGAGATGACTGAACCGCCCTTGCCGACGGTGACCGACGCATCGGCGCGGGACCTGCTCGACTGGAGCTTTCAGGGTTTTGTGGCCGAGAGGAAACCATCGTCCAATGCCGCGAATGAAGCGGCACTGGCGGACGGCCTGCTGAGCGATAACGCAACGCGCGAGATCGAGAATCCGCTGGGTGGCGATCTAGCGCAGGCGCGTGACCTGCCGGACGGCGCGCGCCAGATGGAAGAGCTGATTATCGGCGACGATGTGCAGGACATCCCGCTCACGCCGGATTGGAACGAGTCTGTGATAGATGGACTCATGCTGTCCGACGCTGCACCCCAGGAAAGTCCGGCGATCCCGGTGCGGTTCGATGCGCGGGAGCATCGCGACTTCGGCGCGGGTTTTCTTACCGAATCGGAAATCCAAGCGCAGCCGGACTTCGATGCGTCGGAATTCGTCGAGCTGCAATCGACGCCGGATGAGGCCCTGTTCGATGCAGCGGAAACGGCCACTGGCATCGCCTTCGAATACAACCTGCGTAGTGAAACCGTCGTGCCCACCTCACTGGATGAGGCACTGGCGCAGTTTCCGACTCACGTCGACCGCGCGCCCGAGGACGGTTCGGTGCCTGGTTTCGATCTGCCGCCGCTGACTGATGACGAACTGGCAGCCGGTGAACTGGACCTCGATGCCGAATTGCTCGCGACAGCAAATGCCCAGCCGCCTGCGCAGGTGGAAGATGCGCAGATAGAAGATGCGCAGGTGGACGATCTGTCCGATTCCGAGCTGGAGTTCGGTCCGGACTCCGCCAGCGTCTCGACGACGAGCGGTTCGTCGTCGGGTGCCCTGCCGTTACTCCCCGACGACTCGTTGACCGACTCGCAAGTCATCCGCTTTGCGACCGAGCCGGATCTATCGTTGACCCAGGAACGACGGCTGGAAGCGGAACTCGAAGCCGCCCTGGCGCAAATGACCGGCTTGGAGCTCACACGACCCGACTCGTCGTCCACGGCAGGCGAAGCTTCCGCACTGAGTCCACCCGAGTCCGGTTCGCCGGCAGACGATCCATCGGCGGTCGATGCACAAGCGCTGGCGATGCCGGCGTCGACGCAACCGCAGACGATATCCACGGCGCGTGTGCAGCCCGGTGCCGCCGAGCCCGTCGCTGAGCCGGTGCCTGTCTGCGCACAGGAAGTGTCCGCACTGCCGCTCGCGGACACAGCACCGCCAAGCGCTAAGCCGATCGTTGCGGCACGGCAGTCCGTCTCCTCACCTGCGGTCGACGCGGTGACCGACGAGGTGCCCGAGGAGATGTCCGACGACGATGAGGTCGAGGCCAACTTCGATCCGGACATCGCGGCGATCTTTACCGACGAGGCCAGTGAGTTGCTGGAAGCCGCTGACGGCGCCTTGTCGGCCTGGCAGCGCGACCCGCGTAACAATGCGCTGATTTTCGAGCTCAAACGCTCGGTTCATACGCTGAAAGGCGGTGCCCGCATGGCCGGCATTCGTGCCATGGGCGATCTCAGCCATGAATTCGAAACCTTCATGCAACTGGTCGAGGCGGGCCAGGTGCCCGCGAGTCCGGAAGCGTTTTCGACGCTGCAGGCGAGTCTCGATGAATTACATCGCATGCGCGATGTGGTCAGCAGCGGTGGACGCAGTCCACCGGCGCGCGAGCTGATGGCCCGCATTCGTGCCCTGGGTGGTTACGGTCCAGCCGTCGCAACGACCGCTGCAGCACCTGAAGCGGCCCCGGCAGCGATGCCGATTGCTTCATTGGAACTGCCTGCGACCGCCGCGGCGCCGATAGAGGAGATTGAGTTCGAAGCGGCTTCACCACTGCCGACCGTGTCGATCGACGACACTGCCGATGTTCAAGTGGAGTTCGATGCGACTGAACTGGGTGCGGCCGCGCCGCGCGAATCCGTGCGTCTCGATGAATCCCGCGCGCCTGCCGAGTCCACCTCGACACACGATGTGGCCGCACAGACACCGGAATTGGTGCCGGACGAACCCGAGCCGGCGGCACCGGACGAAGAGATTTTCGAACCCGTGTCCGTGCCGACGCCCGCCTTGCCGCCCGGCCGCGAACCGCTCGTGCAGGAGCGCCAGGAATTCGCGCGCGTCGATGCCGATCTGCTCGATACGCTGCTCAACAATGCCGGCGAAGTCAGTATTTTCCGCTCGCGCATGGAGCAGCAGATCGGCTCCATCGAGTTCAATCTGGCCGAGTTGGGCCGCACGGTCACACGCCTGCGTGAGCAACTGCGCAAGCTGGAACTGGAAACCGAGGCGGAAATTCTGCATCGGCATCATGAAGAGCATCCCGAACGCACCGACTTCGATCCGCTGGAACTGGATCGGTACTCGACCATCCAGCAGCTGACGCGCGCCTTTGCCGAGTCGGTCAGCGACGTCGGCAGCATCGAAGGCTTGCTTGAGAATCTGACGCGCGAAGCGCAGAACCTGCTGCTGCAGCAGTCGCGCGTCGTGACGGAATTGCAGAGCGGCCTGATGCGTACCCGCATGGTGCCGTTCCAGCGTCACGTGCAGCGACTCAGTCGATTGGTGCGACAGGTGGCGAACGACACCGGGAAGCAGGCGGACCTGGTCGTGGTGGGAGCGTCTGGCGAACTGGATCGACAGGTGCTGGAACGCATGCTGCCGCCGTTCGAACACATGCTGCGCAACTCGGTGGTGCACGGCATCGAGACGCCGCAGGAACGCGTGGCGCAAGGCAAGCCTGAAGGCGGCACGATCAAGGTCGGCCTGCACCGCGAAGGTTCCGAAATGGTCATCGTGCTGGAGGACGACGGTCGCGGCATCGATGTGAAAGCCGTGCGCGAGCGCGCCATTGCGCGGGGTATGCTGCAGGCGTCACGAGTGCTGAGCGATGACGAAGCCATGCAGCTGATTCTCGAACCGGGCTTCAGCACCGCCAGTTCGATCACCCAGCATGCCGGCCGCGGCGTCGGCATGGATGTCGTGGTGACCGAGATCAAGAAGCTGGGCGGCACGCTGTTTACGCAGTCGGTGTATGGACAGGGCGTGAAGTTCACGATCCGCCTGCCGTTCACGCTCGCGATCACGCAGGCGCTGATCGTGCGCACCGGCGATGAGATCTACGCGCTGCCGCTGCCGACCGTCGAAGGAGTCGCGCGCGTGCCGAAGGCGGAAGTGCACAAGCACCTGAGCGAAGAAGCACCGACCTACAGTTACGGCGGACAGATCTACCGGCTGCAGCACCTGGGAGCATTCGTCGGCGGCGGTCCATCGCAACTGCCGGAAGCCGATGTCTCGGTGCCGCTGATTCTCATCCGCGCGGGCGAGCATTCGACGGCGCTGGTCTGCGATGAGCTGATCGGCAGCCGGGAGATGGTCGTGAAGTCGGTCGGGCCACAGATCGCGACCATTCGCGGCATTTCCGGTGCAACCATCCTCGGCGACGGGCGCATCGTGATCATTCTCGACATGGGGACGCTGGTGCGCTCCGAATGGCGCTCGCGCAAGCAATTGGACGTGCAGGCGCCAACGGCGGACCAGCGCACGTTCGCGCTCGTGGTCGACGACTCGATCACCGTGCGCCGCGTGACCCAGCGGCTGCTCGAACGCAACGGCATGCGCGTCATGACCGCGAAGGACGGCGTCGATGCGCTATCCATACTGCAGGAGCATGTGCCCGATGTGATCCTGCTCGATATCGAAATGCCGCGCATGGACGGCTACGAACTGGCGACGCATGTGCGTGCCGATGCGCGTCTGGCGAAGATTCCGATCGTGATGATCACCTCGCGCGTCGGCGAGAAGCATCGCGCCCGCGCCATCGAAATCGGCGTCAACGACTATCTCGGCAAGCCGTACCAGGAAAGCGAACTGCTGGACGCGATCGAGCTGCTGGTGGATGGTCGGCGGCGGAGGGCATCGTGAGAAGGGCTACGGGACGACGGGCTACGGGCGACAGCCAGAGTCTGCACACTGGCGCCGCTCGTTGTTAAGTGCAAATTGGTCCCTACCCGATGAAGTCCGTTCTAGCCATAGCCTGTGGCCTGTAGCCTGTAGCCCGTAGCCCGTAGCCTGTTTGGCAGCACCACTCATGAACGACTCTTCCCACGAACTCTATAGTCTGCTGATCCCGCTCGCACAGGAGCGGTTGATCGTGCCGCGTGCCTGCGTGGCCGAGGTCATTACCTGGCAGGCGCCGGAGCGCATGGAAGGCACACCGCCCTGGTATCTCGGCACGATCAGCTGGAGCGGTCGTCCGGTGCCGGTGATTTCGTTCGAAGGCGTGTGCGGGCAGAACCTGCCGACGCCCGGCAGCCGCACGCGCATCGTGGTATTCGTCGGTTTGAGCAGCCAGCTCCCCTGCGGGTATTTCGGTGTGATTACGCAGGGCTTCCCGCAGCTCGTGCGCGTGAATCCCGATGTGGTGAAGGCCGACCCCAGCCGCCTGTTCACCGAACGCGGTCCCATCCTGTGCCAGGTACGCATGCTCAACGAGTCGCCGCTGATCCCCGACTTCCAGCATCTGGAAGAAATGATCAGTGAGGAGACGCGAGCGGCGTAGTACCTATGCCGCTGGCGACCGGCAACGGGCTACGGGCTACGGTCAGAATCAGATGAGAGACTGCCGCAGTTTCCTCGGTAGGGCTTTCCAGGCAGAAAGATCCAATGGCCCCAGTCTGACTCTGCGGGTAGTTCTTCGCCGCCACGCAGACGAATTCGATTCCGACTCTGACCGTTGCCCGTCATCCCGTAGCCCGCCACGCAGCGGTCACTGCAAATCCCCCCACAACGCCTGCAGCACCGACAGCGCGACGACCGCGGCGGTTTCGGTGCGCAGGACGCGCGGGCCGAGGCGAACGGGGATGAAGCCGGCTTTCTGTGCGGCGGTCAGTTCATCGTCATCGAGTCCGCCTTCCGGGCCGATCAGCAGATCCACGCGCGAGGGCAGGCTCGACAGGCCGGCGAGCGATCCGGGCGCAACCGGGCTGAGCACCAGGCGCATGCCTTCCTTGCGTACATTCGCGAAGTGACTGCGCAGCGGGATCGGCGTGCTCACGACGGGAATCTTCGCGCGGCCGGATTGTTCGCAGGCGCCGATCACGATGCCGCGCCAGTGGGCCTGTTTCTTCTCCGCCTGCTTGTCATCCAGCCGCACGACGCTGCGTGAGGTGAGCACCGGGGCGATCGCACTCACGCCCAGTTCGGTGGCCTTCTGCAGCGTCCAATCCATGCGTTCGCTGCGCGAGATGCCCTGCACGAGCGTGATACGCAGCGGCGACTCGGCGGCACCGGCGGTGGGTGCGCCGACACGCACGCTGACGCGGTCGGCTTCGATGCGCACGATCTCGGCATGGAACTCCATGCCCGAGCCGTCGAAAATGGTCAATGTCGCGCCTTCGCGCATCCGCAGCACGCGGGCGACGTGATAGGCGCCTGCGGAGGGGAGCGCGATTTCCGCGCCTTCGGCCAGCGGGCCGTCGCAATGGATTCGATTGAGCCTCATGCAGATTCTCTGGCTGCCTCGTCAGGTC
>JAIBJL010000050.1 GCA_020029545.1 Gammaproteobacteria bacterium | reverse complement strand
CACTGCTGTCCAAATTAGCTTGAATCGAGCGTCACGATAGTTGTTTTCCTGCGGATTTGGCTAGGGTTTGCGAGCGGTGTGGAGTTGAGCCCCCTGCGTGCTGTCCGAATTAGAATGCCAGCTCCACCTGTTGCGGAGCGCCCGAATCGTGCGGTGTATCGAAGGGCTTATCGAGCCAGGCCCACAGGTCGCGATGCGTGAACAGATTCATGCGCAGCAGCGCCACGAGGTTTGACAACGACCATCCCCACTTGGACTTCAGTTGCAGAAAACGCAGGATCAGCATGGCGATCAGCGCGGTCCACAGTTGAGTCTTCACGGCATTGGCGGAAGTGCCGACAAAGGTTTTCACTTTCAGATTCGTCTTGATCGCTTTGAAGAAGAGTTCGACAGACCACCGATCCTTGTAGACAGCAGCGATCGTGGCAGCGGCAAGCTCGAAGTGGTTGGTGAGGAACACCAGCGTTTCGTGTTTCTCCTCATTCCACACCTCCACCCGCCGCAGCCGGTGCGGGCACTTCTGGCTCGCGCTCACGCCGCTGAGGCGGATGATCTGGTCCTTGCGGATGTTCGGCCGGTTCTCCGGGATCGCTCGGCGCTCGATCACCTTGTAGATCGCGTTGTCCTTCATGCGTGTGACGAAGTACACCCCTTGCTCGGTCCAGCGGGCGAACAATTCGTAGTCGTTGTACCCGCGGTCATCGACGATGATCGTGCCAGGCTGCAATTTCAGGGTGCGCGCCACACGCACGTCATGCACGTTGCCAGCCGTCACCACGGCAAAACAGGGCAGATAGCCATCGTGATCCAGCAGCAGGTGCAACTTCACCGCGCCCTTGGTGCGACGAAACTTGGCCCAGTCAAACAGTTGTAAGCATAGATCGATGACGGTGGAGTCCAGACTCACCAGCTTGTTCTTGAATCGAAACTTGTGCCGCCATGTGCCCTGCGCCTGGCAATGCGCCAGTAGATCGAAGAACACCTGCCGATACAGCTGCCAGGGCCGATGCGTGTTCATATACGACAGCGAGGAACGCGCCAGCGGTTCGATCCCCAAATGAGTAAGCTTGCCCTCGCAGGACTTCAGTCCCTGCTCGATCTCGCGCAGGCTATGCGCTCGGCCGAGCTGGCAGAACAACATCGCCACGAACTGCTGCCAACAGCTCACCCCGCGCGCATGCCGTTCGGCGTTGAGCTGGTGAACCTGCCGCTGGAAGTCCTCCCGCGGAATGAATTTGAGAATCTGACTGAACAAGCTGCAAAATCGGCTCACGTTGAGTCTCCTTGCTGGACGGCCGGATTGGTTTGGTCACCACCCAGCCTACACGAGGAGGCTCAACCTCTAAGCACCGCTAATTTGGACGAGAGTGATTTACTATATATGAATAGTCCATGGGAACCAGTCAAGCCCCCACCAGCCCAAATCCAGCCGAGGCCGCCTACGCGAAGCCGCGAGACATCGGATTTGACTATGCGAACTTTGAGCACCCACTCCGTCGGGGGCCCCGTCCGGCAGCGGGCAGACAAAACTACCTAGCCCCCACAATCGTGCCGCAGACTGGTCCTTCGTGTGCAAGAGCGGATGCCCCTCAGGCAACTCCGCCGAGAACTTGGCACGATCCTCCAACGGACGCACTGGCTGCGACAGTTGAAGAGCGAACAGTGGCTCGCGCCCCAAGCCCTGTCTTACTCACTGCATCCGACAGCTGCGGGAAGGGCAGCCACGTCACTGTACCTCGGCGATCAGCTGACCATCGTGCGCAATCCCAAGGATGAACTGAAGACAGGAACGCTGCATGCGATGTGCAAGCAGCTTGGCATCACGAGAGACGAGTGCAGCGAAGCGCGGTGAGCGCGTCGTGAGTGTGCCCTCCATGGCATTCAAGGCGGCTGTGTACCTTGCCGTGCGCGAGGCCGGGATCAGCAAAGTGTCGAGTTCATCGGATGAGTCACAGCCACCAGCGACGCCGCGTCACACGGCGATGAACTGGGCACGGCAGCTCAAGCGAATGAGACTTGTCAGGATTTTTACAATTGTGCAATAACACGTTTCTCGACCATTCGCGGGGCCATGGGGGACTGGGGGCGCCCGAAAAGACGCTGGTGGGGGCGACATTTCGATCGGGTCCGGTGATTTTGTAACGGTCATCGCAGGCTCAGCAGCTACGCAGAGGAACACTCATGACGCTAGAGACTTCGGAGGCGGCGAAACAAATCCGCCGCGTGCTCGTCGAGCCGAGCGATCGGCCGGACGGTTTCGGCTACCACGTCATCTATTCCAGCCCCGAGAAATACGAGGAGATGGTGAGGTTTTATCAGGTGTTTCTCGGTGGCCGCGCGCTCGCGGTACCCGATGGACTCACGCCGCAGCAGGTCTGCGATCCGCACAACGACTTCGTGCTCATCGTCAAGCGCGACGGCCTGCCCAAGTCGGAACAGCCGCTCAAACCCGGCGTGCTGCATATCGCCTGGTTTTATAACAGCCTCGCCGAGCTGTTCTACGTGTACCGCCACGCGCGCGACAACGGCATCAAGACGGTGGAGCTGCTCAATTCAGAAGTGCTGATGCAGTTCTATTATCCCGATCCCGAAGGCAATTTCCTCGAGATCGGCGTGGACGGCCACGACACCAGTGAGCAGACCCAAGCTGTCATGCGAGGCACCGATGGGGTCCGTACGCCCACCGGCATCGACCACTGGCGTTACGATGCGGAAAAAGTGCTGAAGATGCTCGAAGCGGGCGTTTCCGACTACGACATCTTCCATCACGAGACTTATCACAAGCTGGCGGCTTCGGGCCGCTTCTGATTCGGAAGAGGAACATGGAGCAGACAGCGATCGCAATTCCGGTGGCAGCAGCCCCGATCCGCCACCCGAAGTTGAGCGAGATCACCAGCATGCCCAAGCCGCGTTACAAAGGGCACTGGGCGCTCGTCACGCAGGATCTCAAGGCTTCGGAAGCCTTTTATCAGACGCTCACCGGCGCGGTGCTGATGTCCAGGCCGCAACCGACTTCCGGCGCGCTCTCCTGGGACCACGAGCATCACCGCTTTTTCATCGCCGATCTGAAAGGCTCACTCGCGATGCGCGGCCAAGCGCCGCCGCCCGACATGCCTCCGCCCGGCGAACGCGTCGGAGAGGTCGGTGGCGGTATCCGCTACAGGTCGCCCAAGGCGTTGGTGAAAGTGCTCGAACGCATGCAAGCGATCGGGCACGAGCCGCAACGGATCGTGGACAAGGGCGCAATCGTGTCACTGACCTATCGCGATCCGGATCAGCTGATGGTTGACGTCTTCGCGCCCGTCGCCGGTGGCACCCACAAGGCGGAGCAGGTGCTCGACGTCAGAGCCTTCGCTGAGCGCTTCGGATGAGCGTCACCCCTCAAAGGTGGCAACGGGGAAATAACGAATGAAGTTGATCACCATCGCCGACGGCACGCAGGCGGCGCCTGGCTGCCTGTTTGGCGAGCAGGTAGTGAATTTCGTGACAGCGGCGCAGACCATTCCGTCCGCGGCCGCAATACCGAACTCGCTCGCCCAGATTCTCGACGAGCGTGCGGGCGGATTGACGGCCGCGCGCCGCTTCCTCGGGGATCTTCAGAACGCCAACGCGTCCTCACTCGACCGTCTGCGGCAGACGGGTGCGTTGCTGCCAAAAGAACAGGCCCGACTGCGGGCGCCCCTGCTACATCCTTACAATATCTTCGCGCACGGCCGCGCTTATCACAGCCATGTGCGGGACTTTGATCCAAACGCGCCTCGCGAACGGCCGAACCATCCTCCGACCGGCTTTCAGAAGGCATTGACCTCGATTATCGGCCCGGGTGAGGCCATTCGCATTCCCAGCTCCGCCCCCAACTACGTCGACTTCGAAGGCGAGTTCTGTGTGGTGTTCGGACGCGAGTGTCACAAAGTCTCGCGCGCAGAAGCCATGGATCATGTGGCGGGCTACACAATCATCAACGATGTGTCAGCACGGGACTGGGCGCTCAGAAAGGATCTAAATCCAATCCTCCAATCCGCGCTCAACCTCATGTACAAGAATTTCGACACCTTCTGTCCGCTGGGACCAAACATCACAACGAAGGACGAGATCCCCGACTACCGCACGCAGCGGCTGGTAACCCGCGTGAACGGCACCGTCATGCAGGACACTTCGCTCAGCGAACTGATCTGGGACATCCCTGAACTCATCGAGACCTACTCGGCGATCCTCCGCTTCATGCCGGGCGACATCATGACTACCGGTACCCCGGGCGGTGTCGGTGCCGGACGAACGCCACCCGTGTTCATGAAAGCCGGGGATGTCGTTTCAGTGACGGTCGAGGCGATCGGCGAGTTGAGCAATCCCATCGTCGGGCCTTGAGGAGAACCATCCATGGGTCTCGGTGGCACAGGCGGTTTTAAATTTCCTATCCGCGTCGGTGTGGTATGACGCCGTGATAGTTCTCGACCGTGCTGAGTCGGCGGCAGATTTGTCTCGCAATGCCCTCAGTCTCGAATTTTTACGACTGCAGCACCGGCATTGCAAACCGATAATGGCACTCGGCGCCGGTTCCCAATTGCTTGAATCGGCAGGCGTACCGGTTGCACTTCCGAAAGGTATCGATGACTCTTCCATTATCATCGCGGACAAAGCCACCAATGCGGTAATGGAAAAGTTTAAAGCGGCTCTTGCGGACCACCGGACGTTCGGTCGCGGGACTGATCCTCCGGCAAGTTGTCCGAACGTGAAATCAAGGGGGGGGGTTTATGGCGTCACGTGCAGGCGCTTTGCTTGTCGTTGTCGCGCTGCTAGGTTCAAGCCTGTTTGCGTGGGCCGATGATCCGGTAATTAGGGTTAGCCTTCATATTCAGCCGCCGTTTGTAGAGGCAATCGGCGCAAATGAATTTGCGGGTTTTAGCGTGGAATTATGGCGGGCAATCGCACAGAGCCGGCATTGGCAATCGGAGTTTGTTGTCGCGCCCGACGTGCAGAAGCAACTCGAGGCGGTAGCACTTCACGCGGCTGATATTGGCGTCGGTGCAATTTCCATTACCGCTGAACGCGATTTGCTGTTCGATTTTTCGCAGCCCTTGTTGAATGCCGGGTTGCAAATTTTGGTACGTAGCGAGCGCGCAAGCCCGGAATCGACAGCGCTCGAAAATCTGCTGCATTTGCTGTTCTCCCCTTCCATTCTGGTATGGCTGGGAATCGCCGGCCTGCTGACAATAATTCCTGCACATCTGGTGTGGTGGTATGAACGGCGCCATCCCGAAGGCATGGTGGTTTCAAAGAATTATTTCCCCGGCATCTTTCAGGTTTTCTTTTGGGGGCTGGGCACGCTGGCCACGCAGGCGGATTCAATGCCGCGCCATTGGATTTCACGCATTGTCGCCGTGTTGTGGATGTTTACCAGTGTTGTGTTTGTCGCGTTTTACACCGCGCAATTGACGGCGACACTGACGGCACAGCAATTCAAAAGTGAGATTAACGGCCCGGAGGATTTACCTGGGAAAAAGATCGCAACTATTGCTGGCACCACGTCGGCGGATTACGTCCGATCCAACGGCATCGAATCCGCGCTGTACTCATCTGCCGACGACGCTGCGCGCGCGTTGCTGAATAAGGAAGTGGATGCTGTCGTGTTCGATGCGCCGATTCTGCAATACCTCGCTGCGCATAAGCTAAACGGTCGCGTCAATGTCGTCGGTCCGGTGTTCCACTCCGAAGATTATGGGTTTGCGTTTAGTCCCGACAGTGCTTTGCGCAAGCAGGTCGATAATGCCCTGCTCGTCATGCGCGAAAATGGCGCTTACGACCGTCTGGTGGAGAAGTGGTTTGGCAGGCGTTAGATCCCGTTACGCGGGCACTGCGTGCAGCCGAATCAGCAATGCGCATTGTGCGCCGGTGTGTATTGGGCCGATGGCACAGATCCACCGGTGTTCCGCCATGTGTCCGCGCCGGGAGCAAGGATCTGCAGATCCTTGTCGAGCGCATCGCCGCACGCGTCGGGCATCTGGAGCAGCGCGGCCTCGTCGAACGCGATAGCGAGAACGGCGAATCGAACGCAGCAGCGGGAGGATTCGATGACCTGAAGGCGATGCCCGAGACCTCTGCCGATCGCTGCCGCCCACCGGGAGTCCGTCTGTGCTCGGACATAAGGACCGTGCTGCGAATACATTTGATCGGAGTCAGGCGGCTTTAAATTTCCTATCCGCCTATCTGCAACCAAACGGGCAACCAGACGAAGGTCTATTTTGAGGTCGTCGCGGCCTTCGCAGCCGCGGCCCGCAGCGAACAGCCATAGGTTTTCGGCTCCTGTTCGCAGATTTCCGGGCGTCCGTATTCCTGCCAATAGCTGCCCAGATCGACGCTCGTGATCAATTGCTCGAAGCGACGCTGCTTGCGCAGAAAATCCGTCTGCGGCAGCCACAGTAAGCGCAGCGGCATGGCTTCGTTCTGCTGTTCCAGCCGTGACATGCGGTTGAACACGAAGTCGGGTTGACGCAAGGCCGCGCCGCACATCACCTCGGTGGCTGCGTCGATTTGTCCGTCGCCAGCCGCACGAGTGATTGCGCGCAACGCCTCCGGCGTCGCTTTCTTGTCGCCAGCGGCGCGCAATAACGGCTTGACCCATTCGGCATCAGGTGCGGTCGCTGCGTTGAGCACCTGCTCGGCGTGCGCGATATCGCCTGACAGCAATGCCGACAATGCAACGAGGCGCGCGACAGGCAGATCCTTGATTGAGGTCGAGTCGTCGAGGGGTTGCGCGCCTGCAGTGGCGATGCGTGCATACGCGAAACACTCGCTGGCGCCGAGATTGCCGGGTTGCATCGCGAGCGCGCGTTCCGCGATCGGCAAGGCCGCTGCAGGCTGACCGACTTCCGTGAGCAGACAGGCGAGTCCTTCCAATGCCGGAATATCGTTGCTGTCGAGGCCTAAGGCAGCATTGAAGCGCTCGCGGGCGGCAATCCATTCGCCGCGACGCAGTCGCGCCAGCCCCATGGCGGCGTGCGCGTCGGCGAGACTGTCGTCCAGTTCCAGGGCGCGCTTCGCGGCACTATCGGCGATTCTTGTCAGAGATTCCTGGTCGTCGCCGCCGAGTCCGAGATAGGCGATCGCGAGCAAGGATTGTGCACGCGCAAACTGCGGCTGCTTGCGAGTCAGCGCTTCGAGCCGTTCGATATTGCGGGCCAGTTCCCGGCTGCGAGGCGGTTGCGTAAAGCCGCGTGCGTGACGGTTCAGCAATGCGCCGGACGCCAGCAGGTATCCTTCGTAAGCATCCGCGTCGGACGTGCCGAAAAAGCCGCTCCAATCGGAACTGGCCGTGGTAGCACCCAGAAATGTCGGCAGCGGGCGCGTCAGCGATTGCACGATCGCGAGCCGCGTGTTGCCGGGCATGTTGCTCGCCAGGGGGACAACGAGATGACGCTCGGCGGCGCCGTCGGGTGCCAGCAAGATCAGCTTGCCCGTCGTCGATGGCGACTGCGGTAACTCAATACGCAGAACGAATGCCTTGCTGTCGGTGGCAAGCGTGGCAACCCGCATTTTTCCCTGTGACAGCACAAAACGCAGTTCACGTTCCAGCCACTCGTTGCGATCGGTGTCGGGACGATTCGCATCGGAGGGGTCAGCAATCTCGACTCGCAACGGCTTTGAGGCATGGAATACTTCGCGCGGCGGCATCGGCGGTTGCTGGCTGACCGGTGTCTGCGCCGGCATGCAGCTGCGCAGCACGAGCCATCCTGCCGTCAAGGCAAGTATCGTGAGCACCGCACTGCGCCATCTGTTCATGCGCGAAGGTTGCCTACCCGTTGCGTCACGTGCAAGCATCCCTGCAGGTTTCACCACGAAGTACGCGCCTCGCTACGCTCACTGCGGTCCGACAGGCTAAGTCTTGCATCTTTGTGCTGGACGGCGCGCTTGCGATAACGTTTGCGGGCAGCAGCCGATGAACCTGATATCCAGAATCCGATTGTTACCTATCGCCGAGGGTTCTCATGAGCGACGACCGGCCGAATCTGTATCTATTGCGTGCGAGTGACATTGCGGCGCGCGCGCAGTCCTTCTCGCATCCGTGGAATCCCGCTTCGGAGATCACCGCCTATCAGTTGGCCAAGTCGACTGGGCTGCGCCGCACCGGCGTGAATTTCGCGCGCATGGCGCCGGGCAAGGAATCCTTTGTCTATCACTCGCATTGGCAGGAAGAGGAATGGATCTACATTCTCGAAGGCCGTGGCATTGCGCGCATCGACGGCAACGAGTACGAAGTCGGCCGCGGTGACTTCATGGCCTTCCCGACGCCCGGTGTGGCGCATCTGCTGCGCAATCCATTCGAGGCGGAACTGGTCTATCTGATGGGCGGCGAGCATCGCGAGGTGGAAATCGCGGATTTTCCCGATCTCGGCAAGCGCATGTTCAGGCACCCGAAGGGAGTGGAGATTTACGATCTCGACGATGCGAAGGCGTTCGGGCCGTTGGAGGAGTGAGGGAATGGTGAGTCGTGAGTCGTGAGTCGTGAGTAGTAACTGGTAAGTTGGTCGGGGATTCGGGATTCGGACAACGCACCACCGAACCTCTTGCCATTCACCACTCACTATTCACCATTCCTTCAGCGCCACTGATTACCGCCCTGGTCCTGCAATACGGTTCGTGCGCTGCGCCGTTGCACGCCCTTGAACGTGCTCGATCGAATCAGCAGTCGCGCATGATCGTCGGCATCGAGCGAGGCAGTGCTGCCTTCGATGGTGCTGTTTGCGATATGCACGATGGCGTCCTGCACGATGACTGCCGTACCGCCGGCCACGATGCGACTGTTGGTGATGTACAGCTCGCAACCGCCGCGCGCGATGATCGCATTGCCCGTCACATGGATGGCGCGATTGTCCAACTGCAGCATGCGCCGACCTTCGCAGATGATGGTGTCGGTCCCTGGCGGTTCATTTGGGACGCTGGCGGCGCTGGCAGTGCCAGCCGATACAATGCTGACGCCGGGGCCGCTCACTTTTACCTGGCCGTCGGCGCGGTCGATGGTGTAGTTCGCGGCTGCGGTGCTGCTGCGGGTCTCGTTCGCCGGTGGGGCGGCGGCAATCGTTGCAGCGGGTTCAGGCGTCACCGGCGCGTGAGCAGGCTGTGCTGGCGCGGCTTGCGTCGCGGGTGCAGGTGGGTCTGCGTCGGCTGCAGCGATCGTTGCTGCTGGTCTTGTCGTCAATTGCGAGATCGGTGCCGCAGCCAGCTCGGTCAGCCGCAGCGTTCGTACTTCGTTAGTCGACTTGATGCGCACGGTGAACACGCCAGCCGCGGTATCGGTGGCGAGCAATTCCAGATCCGGATTGCGCGTCAGAGCGCTCGCAGCCCAAGTAATTTCCGGACCGGCCGTTGCTTTGGCAGGCGCAACCGACTCTGGCGCCGCGGGGCGTTCGCAGGCGACAAGCGCCAACCCCAGTGCTGTCACCAATGCACAAGGCAATCGCGACACTCGCAGTCCAGCGTGCAAGTCCCGTCCGGTAGCAGGCTTCATACCCGGATGATCGGCCCTGCGCTGACCGATGTACAGATATCGTATTCCGTGCGGGTGTTCCCGAAATGCGTCATGTGCTGTGCGTGGGTCGGGTACCGTCCTGCTAAGATGCCCGACCCCATCCCAGGCACCCGGCACGGATGTCATTGCCCCTCCCACGATTGCCCGATCTGATCGCTCGACGCGGCAATGCCGCAGAGTATCCGGAGAACTCGTTGCCGGCGTTGCGTTCCGCGCTGGAGTTGGGCGCGCACTTCATATCGTTCGATGTGCAGCTGTCGAGCGATCGGCAGCCGGTGCTGCTGCACGATTCAAATCTCAAGCGTACCGCCGGTATCGATCGCAGCGCGCTGGAGATGACGGCGCAGGAACTGACCGAAGTTGCCGTCAATGAAGCGGCGCGCTTGCAGAATCGCTTCACCGATGTCGGCATTCCGACATTGAGTCAGGCAGCGAGCCTGCTGGCATCGCATCCGTCAGCGACGGCATTCGTGGATCTGCAGCGACCGAGCCTGCGTGCGTTCGGCTCGGAAGTCGTGGTGCGCCGGGTGTGCGAAATCCTCAAACCCGTCGCGCGCCAATGCGTGCTGATCTCGCAGGACCTGGCCGCGATCCATCATGTGCGGCAGGTGTCGGCTTATCGTATCGGCTGGGTGCTGTCCGAATATACGAACTTGTCGGCCCTCAAATGCGAGGCGCTGGTTCCGGACTATTTGTTCTGCGATCACCAGCTGCTGACCACAGGGACGTCGAAGCTCTGGCGCGGCCCGTGGCGCTGGGGCATTCACGACGTCGCGGATCGTACGCTGGCACTGGAGCTGGCGAGTCGCGATGCGCGCCTGATTGCGACCACCTCGGTGCGCGCGATGTTGCGTGAGTTCCGCGGCATCCGCATGCGCGCGGGTTGACTCTCGGGCACAATGCTGTGAGTGGGTAAGAACCGCAGACGCGGGGCTGGCCAGACAGGAGATTGGCCTCTCTGACCGGCTTACCAGCCGCGTCCGCGGTTCTTACCGCCGCGTCGTCGCGGCTCTGACCAGCACGAAATTCACCACTCACTTTTTCACACCAGCTCCATCAGATTGGCAATCTGGCGATCTGCCCAGCTTTCCGCGCCGAAGCGATCCATGAAGCCGCAATGCCCGCCATTCGCCATTGCCTGGATATCGAGCGCCGGTGGACGAGCCAGCAACTGCAGATCGCCCGATGGAATGATCGGATCGTCGAGAGCGATGAACATATGACTGCGCACTTCGAGCTGCGCGAGTGCCGGGCCGGTGATGGCATAGCCATTCAGATAGGCATCGAGGCTTTCGAACTCGCTGTAGCGCTCGACCAGAATCCGCGTCATCGACGTGAGGCTGCGCTGCGCCAGGATCGCGGCAAAGTCGAAGCGCTGCGGGAACAGACTCTGCTTGAGTCGCAGCGATTGTTTCCATTTGTTGATGAAGTAGCGGCGGTAGACGAACGATCCGTTCTCGAGTACATCCATCGTGCTGTGCGGGCGCAGCACCGGACACACCGCGAAGGCGCGCTGCAAATCGATGCCGGCCTGCGGCGCGCGCGCTGCCACACGCAAGGCGAAGTTGCCGCCGAGCGAGAAGCCCGCAATGCTCATCCGACGGGTGGGTAATCCTCGCTGAATCGAGCGCACCGCTCCGACGACTTCATCGAGCCGGCAGGAGTGGAAAATATCCTCGTTGAGATGATGGCTCGGACCGTGATCGCGGAAGTTCAGGCGGAACACATCGCAGCCACGATCGAACAGATAACTGCCCAGCGACAGCACATACATCGAATCGGCGCTGCCTTCCCAGCCATGCAACAGCACGGCCAAGTCCTTGGCAGCCGGCCGACCGCAGGTCTGTTGGCTCGAGTAGTGACCGAGCAACCGCACGCCGTCGCCGCAATCGACGATCTGGTCTTCGGACGCGGCAAGTAACTGTCGCGCGCGGCGATGGAGCCATGCACGGCGCACCCGCAGGCTCGGCAGGATCGACTGCACATGCGCATTGCTCAACCATGCCCGCGGTGCAAAGACTCGGGCAGTGATCTGCGCGGTCGGATCGGGCAGCGTGGCACTCATGAAGCGGCATGTACCTCGGCAAAACCCGGCAATGCAGTGACGAAGTCCGAACCCATCAGCATGCTGGGCGTGGCGAAGCCCGGCGCACGTGGCCGGTGCAACACATCGGTGACAATGGCAAGCGCCGACGCGACGGTCAGCGCGTACCCGTTGGCGGTGCGGAAGCGCACGGCAAACGTCTGGCCTGCGGCATTGCGCACTTCGGCAAAAATAAAACTCGGAGTGTTGCTGCGCTGTGCGGCATCGGGTGGGGTCACACGCAGATCGATCCGGTATTTAAGCAGGGCTTTGAACCAGCGCTGCCGCAACAGCGGTCGCAGCGAATTCGCACGCCGCATGCTGGCGATGCGTTGCGGCGTCGTGGCGGTCAACACGTCGATATTGGGAATGCCCGTGCTGTAGAACGCCGTGCTCACATCGCCCCAGGGAATACCGACGGCCAGCTTCTCGCCGTGACCAAAGTCGATACTGCGTGTTTGCGAAGCCAGCGGCTCGCTGACGATCCTGCCATCGCGCCGCGCTTTCGAGCCGTCGCCGGCCGCTTCGACGGCGGTTTTCGCCGTGCCTTTGCTGACACCCGCCCCAGCATCGAATGCCAGCGTGAGATGCGTGGCGTCCGGCATGGCTTCCTTGAGCTTGAGCGCGACGCAATCGGTCGGCACGACATCGAAGCCCACCCCGGGACACAGGACGATGCCCGAGCGCTGGGCTTTTTCATGCACGCTGTGCGCAAGTTCGAACACGTCGATTTCGCCGGTGATGTCGAAGTAGTGTACGTGCGATGCAAGACAGGCCTGCATCATGGAGCGCGCGGTCGCGGAGAACGGGCCTGCACAATGCAGCACCGCGCCGATGCCCTGCATCGATGACAGCATGGTCGTGTGATCGTCGAGCGAGAACACGGCGCTCGGACATTCCAACTCGGTGGCGAGCTGCTCGACTTTGGCCTTCGAGCGACCGGCGAGAATCGGACGCATCCCGCGTCGCACGGCCTCGCGGGCGATCAGTTCACCCGTGTAACCGGTCGCGCCGTACAGCAGCCAGGGTCGGGAATCGGTCATTGAATCAGAGTCAGATGGCACGGGGCTGCATGCTGCGGGATCGGCGCCGGACGAGCAACTCGCATTGACCGGTAAGAGCGAAGATCTCCACGGGGATCACAGGGACTGCAGTAAGAAATCAATGTCGGCCCGTTCGTCGCCTGATCCTATCTGTAACCCTGTGCTCCCCGTGATCGCTGTGGAAATCCGTTCTTCATCCTTGAGAACCGAACAACGCGACTCAGCCCGCGGCCTCGACCGCTAGTTCCACGCGATTGTTCTGTGCGGCGATGCGATTCCATTCGCCGGCCGTGCCCTTGGCCAGGCGTTCGCCTTCGGGATACGGGGCTGCCGGGCGACGCCCGGCATACGAGACCTCGATCGTCAGGCCATCGGCCGCCTGCTGACGCACGGACGCGAGCAGGTTGGCGAAGGCGAGCGATTGGCGCTGGGCCGGGCCCAGCCCATCTTCAAAAGGATTGCCGACCAGGTCGCAGCGCTTCAGGGGCAGATCGTCGGCCGCGACCGAATAGCCTTCGATGCCGTTGCCGGTCAGGCAGAACTCGCCGGTATAAGTCACCACTTTGACCTTGCCACGAAAGTTCTGGGCTTTCAGTTTCTCGATGAGATCGCGCAATCGTTCCAGGCGCGCGCCTGCCAGCGGCGTTTCACCGTAGGGCACGGGCTCGACAATGCCTGCAGGCGAGGCCGCTGTCGCCATAGCCGCCTGTTGCTCGGCAGCAGCGTTGCTCTTTTGCAGCGCCGCCAGCTGCGACTGTTGTTCTTCCATGAGGGCGGTCAGTCGCGCATTCGCCTGCATTAGAGACTGGGTCGTATCGGCATTCCGCGAGAACAACACGCCGAGGACGATGGTCGGCAGCAGCGCAAGCGCGGCAATGCCTGCCACCAGTGGCCATTGCAGGGCCGGCGCCGGGGGCTCGGGCTCGGGGATTGGCAGCACCTCGACAGTAGGCGCCGGCGAACTCGGTGGCTTCCCTTCGGCACTGGCGCCCCGACCTTCGCCGAGACGCCGCGCGAAGGCTTCCATGCCGGCGGCGAAGAAGCGCCGCAGCTCCAGACTCTGCTCCTTGAGGGCGGGTGCCAGTGCAGCGCGAATCGCGGTTTCGAACTCGCGCGACGACACCACCGCCGGCTGTGTGATCTCGATGCCCCCGTCCATGTCATGGCTTGGATCGCCGCTGCCCCGCGGATGGGTGGCCACGAGCCCGTCGCGGCGCTCCGGCAGCAGCCGTAGTTGATACAGCACGCGCGATACGTCCGCCTGTTTGACTGTTTTGGGCAGGACGCCGACAGCGCCGAGCGCCCGCGCCTGGCTCACATAGAGTTCGCCTTCCTGCGAGGTGTACATGACCACCGGTATGGTCGCTGTGCCCGGATCGCTCTTGATCGCCTGAATCGCCTGAAAGCCGTCCATGCCGGGCATCAGGTGATCCATGAAGATCACGTCTGGCTTGGTTTGCCGCAAATATTCGAGCGCCAGTTCGGCAGACTCCGAGGAATCGACCTGCAATGCATAGCCTTCCAGCATGCGGCCAAGAATGACGCGGGCCGAGCGCGAGTCATCGACGATAAGAGCACGTTTTTGGGCCATGAGAGCTGATGCAGTAACAGACTGGCGCTATTGCGCGGGACATCCGGCGCGTCGGGTTCGCGACCACGCTGAATGTGAATCAAACGGGACGAGCTTCAGGCAAGCCAGATCGGCGCTATCTTGCTGCCGGTCGGCCTGGCACTCACGGCCGTCCAGGCACTCACGGCAGCAGGGCGCTAGCGTAAGCATATGTGCGTAAGTCCTCAACGACATCGACAAAAAAAGACTGCTCTGCGGCAGAGGCAGGCAGGGGACCACGGTCCTGAGGCGGGGGCACCGGCGATATTTTCATTACCCACGCGGCTGGGCTTCAGGTGGCGGGCTGATGGAAACGATAGGCGGACAAGCCAACGACGTTCATGATCGCTCGATGTCAGCCGGGTATCGAACAACCGCCGCTCTTAACCGTTGGCACGCGCCGTCGCGTCGCGTCGTACTGTGTGCGTGCGCGCTCGTTGCGATGGTAACGGCTGGGGTCGTCGGCGCCATCGACAATCTGGATCTGCAGATCGAACGCATTGAGGGCGCCGGCTGGATTGCCAAGGGCGTCGTGCTGCAGGTCGATCTGCCGCAGCGGACTGGCGTGCACGCAACGATTGGCCAGCTCAGTCTCACGACGCTGTCGCAAACCATTCGCAACGTGCGCATCGACTGTCCGGATCTCGAACTCACCGATGCGTTGATCGCTTGTCGTCGGGCCACGATCGTGGCAAGTGCGCCTGCGTTCGGTCAGCAGAGCGTCTTTGCGAACCTGTCATACCGCCGCGATAGCGGCGCGCTGGACGTGGATCTGCAGAATGTTCGGCTGGCAAGCGGCACGGCTCGCATTCGTGCAACCCTGCGCGATGCCGGCTGGAAGCTGCAGGCGGACTTGAACCAGATCGGTGCCGAGGGATTGTTGAAGCTGGCGCAAAGCCTGCATCTGCCTCTACCCGAATGGTCGGCGACCGGTTCGATCTCCGGCAATCTGCAGGCAACGGGCACGGACACGCCCGCATCGGCAAACCTCGCTTTGCAGGTCACGACACTGACGGCAAACAATGCCTCGGGCAGCGTTGCGACCGACAAACTCTCGCTGTCCATCAAGGCCACAGCGCAACGCGCAACCGATCGTTGGCGCTGGCGTGGAGCGATCGAATCGTCGGCGGGCCAGGCATACGCCGAGCCGATATTCCTCGATTTCGGTACCCATTCGATTGCCGTGCGCGCGCAAGGCGAATATCGCGATGACCGCCAGCTGACGCTGCAGGCGTTCGATGTCGAGCATCGCCAGGTGCTGTCGGCAAGTGGCACGGGGCGCATCGACTTCGCCGCCGCACAACCGGTGCGCGATCTCGATCTCACCGTGCGTTCGCTGCAGTTTCCCGGCGCCTACGCAAGCTATCTGCAGCCACTGCTGCTCGATACCAACTTCAAGGCATTGACGACCAGCGGCCGTATCGAAGGCCGAGTTCTGCTCAACGAGGGACTGCCGCAGCGGTTCGATATGAAGTTCGACCGCGTGAGCTGCGATGACCACAAGCGCACGATCGTGATGAACGATCTCAGTGGCGAGTGGCGCTGGCTCAATGAGGGCGCTGTCGCGCAACTGGGCGATGACCAGCCGGAGGGTTCAATGCCGCGCTCGCAGCTGAACTGGGCTGGCGGAGTCATGCTCAATCTGGACCTGGGCCCAGGTGAACTGACATTCGCGACCCGAGGCCGTCAGTTTCGTCTGCTCGAACCGGCACGCCTGCCGCTGCTGGACGGTGCCATCGAACTGGAGAGTTTTCGTGTGCGCAATGCGGGCGCGCCCAGCGTGGCATTCATGGTCGATGCGACGATTCAACCCATCAGCATGCAGCGGCTGAGTAAGGCTTTCGGCTGGCCGGAATTTGGCGGCAGCGTCGGGGGTGCGATATCCAAATTGCGCATGCGTGATGGGGTGATCACGTTGGGCGCAACGCTGCAGGCACAGGTGTTCAACGGCGAAGTGGCGATCAGCGACCTGCGACTCGAACAACCCTTCGGCAAATGGCCGCGGCTGACCGCGAACATCGGAGTGAACCATCTCGACCTGGAACCGATGACCAGCGCGTTTTCGTTCGGGCGCATCACCGGACGGCTCTCCGGAACGATCAACGGCTTGCAGTTGTTCAACTGGCAACCGATAGCGTTCGATGCCGATCTGCACACCCCTCCGGGCGACAAGTCACCGCATCGGATCAGTCAACGGGCAGTCGAGAACATCGGCAGCATCGGTGGCGGCGGCGCCGGTATTACGCAGGCATTGTCCGGCGGCTTCCTGCGCTTCTTCGAAGACTTCAACTATGATCGCCTGGGGATTTCGTGTCGGCTGGAAAACGAGATCTGCCGCATGGATGGTGTCGCCCCGGCGCCGCATGGCGGTTACTACCTCGTGAAAGGCAAAGGCTTGCC
>JAIBJL010000049.1 GCA_020029545.1 Gammaproteobacteria bacterium | reverse complement strand
AACATGAGCACGCATGTGTGCTCGAAGTGCGGCCACGAAGAGCACATCTTCGGCAGCGGCGGCGGCCGCCGCATGGCCGAGCAATATGGACTCGACCTGCTCGGGGAACTGCCGCTCGATATCCGGATTCGCGAGCAAGCCGACGGTGGCCGGCCGACCGTGGTTGCCGAACCCGACAGCGCGCTCGGCAAGGCGTACATCGATTTGTCGCGTCGGACGGCGGCGCGACTGGTGCGCGCGTCGTTGCAACCCGCCGCCGCTTTCCCGACGATTTCGGAGGAGGAGAGTTGAGATGAAGTGAGTGGTGAATCGTGAGTGGTGGGAGAGCGGGATTCGGGATTCGGGACTCGGGATTGGGGAATCGCCGGATTCCCCCTGCGAATCCTGAATCCTGTTCTTGCCACTCACGACTCACCACTCACTGCCTCATTGGTCCTGTTAGAATCGGCGCCCTTTTACCCAGCGGCCAGCAGCCCCAGGTAACGCAAGACAATGAGCATCAAGTCGGATCGCTGGATTCGTCGCATGGCGACACAGGGCATGATCGAGCCCTTCGAGCCCGGGCAGGTGCGCTCGAACGACAGCGGGAAAATCGTTTCCTACGGCACGTCGAGCTACGGTTACGACGTGCGTTGCGCGCCCGAGTTCAAGATCTTCACGAATATCAACTCCACCATCGTCGATCCCAAGAACTTCGATTCGGGCAGCTTCATCGATGTGAACGCGGACGTGTGCATCATTCCGCCGAATTCGTTTGCACTGGCGCGTACGGTGGAGTTCTTCCGCATTCCACGCAGCGTGCTGACGATCTGTCTCGGCAAGTCGACCTACGCACGCTGCGGCATCATCGTGAACGTCACGCCGCTGGAGCCCGAATGGGAGGGGCATGTGACGCTGGAGTTCTCGAATACGACGACGCTACCTGCGAAGATCTATGCCAATGAAGGAGTGGCACAGATGCTGTTCCTGGAATCGGACGAGGTCTGCGAGACCTCATACAAGGATCGCGGCGGCAAGTACCAGGGTCAGCGCGGGGTGACGTTGCCGAAGACTTGAGTTCGCGAGGCGAACATCGTCCTGTTCCAATCGCCGCCCGCCTTGTACTCATTCCGGACCTCACCGACGCGACTGCCGAAGTCGAGCGCGGTGATGACATTATCCAGCGCCTTCGCCTACGTCCCGAGCCGCACCAGCTTCTGCGCCTCCGAGTGATCCCGACACGTGCAGCTTCACGGAGGCAGCTAACACTGCTTGAGCAACGAGTGCCCAGCTTTATGTCTGTATCCTACTGACGATGGCCTGAATCAGGCAAATGGATGTCTTTGTTCTGTCTCGATGCCCAGCAGCACATCGCGCCCGCCCGTTCCAGATGTTCCAGCATCTTTTTGAGGCTCTACCAAAATTCTCGATAAACTCCGGCTCGGACTCCCCCGGCGACCGGGGGAGGGGAAGACGTAGGAAGTGGGGCTCAGGGTTTCAGGAACCGATCCGTATCGGATTCCACCGTCTGCGTCTGATCGTCGATGCCGCGGACGAAGTTCAACAGGTCAGCGAGATCCTGCGCAGACAATGTCTGCTCGGTGGTCTGGCCATTGTCGAGCAAGTGGCGCTTCATCACTTCCTCCAGGGTCTGCGCCGAACCGTCGTGGAAATACGGGGCGGACAGGCTGAGGCCCAGCAGTGAAGGCGAATTGAAGCCGGCCGCACCGAATGCGATGAATCCCTGTGTGCTTTGGCCGGCCACCGCCGCCGCTCCACGCAGCTCGATCGGACTTGTCGCACTGAACGTACCCACCTTGTCGAGGAATGTCAGTGTGCCCTTGCCGGCGCGTGTCACCGAGACGATCTGCGGACCAGCGGCAGTCACGCCGGTGTCGATCGGAGTCACGCCAGCAAAGAAGTTCGCACCGATCGGGTCCTCTGCGAAGGTCGGGTTGTTGCCGAACACCGGAGCCGTGCGGCTCTTCGTCCACTTCGCGCCACCATGACATGCGGCGCATTGGGTGGTGAACACTGCGCGACCCGCTTGTTCGGCAGCCGCCGGTGCTTCAGGCACGATCGGCGCCCGTACCGTCGTCACCCATTCCTGGACCGCGTCGAGCGAATCGCTGATGCCGAGCACCGGACCGTGGTTGAATATTTCGGTCGTGCGATTCACGCCGCGCACGTTGGTGGCGAAGCCCTTGCCGCCCTGAATGCCGCGCGCGTTGTTGTTGAAGTCGGTATTTGAGCCGCGCACCGCGCTCCAGTTCAGCAGGCGCTGATCGTTGAGGTTGAGCCGCGCGAACGTGCCCTCGAGCGGGATCGTCTGGCGCGGCCCGGTCTCGAAGATCCAGGTCACGTTGTCCGAGTGGCCTTCGTCGTGGCAGGAGGCGCAGCTCGACCAGCCGTTGTTGGACGCTTTATTCCGATGCTGCAGCGGATCGATGTCGCGCAGGGGCACGTCGTAGCTGCCGTCGCCGTTCTCGTCGATGACGTCCGGGACGCCGAGCGCGGTGAAGAACGCGAGTTTGCCAAACAGGCGGCGATGCTCGACGGTGCCTGGTGCCGGCGGAGTGCTCGACTCGACGTCGCGGGCCAACACTTCGTTCTTGGCCAGATCGATGGCCGTGATAGAGGTGTTCAGCTCATTATTCGTGTACGCCCGCTGTCCATCGCGGCTCATCACGACGCCACTCGGCAGATTGCCGGTCTGCAAGCGCGTGGCTTTGTTGGCTTGGTCCAAAATATTGAGCTTGCCGTCCTGGCCGATGGAAGCGCGCAGTACATAGTTGGCGCCGCGGCTCACGAACAGGAACTGCTTGCCGCGCCTGTCGGCATCGAGGGCCACGAGATCATTGAGGAACACGCGGTCCAGGGTCTTGGTCTCATCCGCCGCCGCGGGCTGTGTTTCCTTGGCGACCTGAGAGTTGAGATTCACGGAACGATCGGTCTCCACGCCCCGCACGCGGTTGAGCACGCCGACGAGGCCTTGCACGTTCACGTTGAAATTCACCGGCGGTTCGGGTTGCGCACCGACGTTCGGCACATAGAGTTGCGAGCCGCGCAGCAGCGCTCCGAACAACATGTTTGGATACACCTTCTGCGGGTTCTTGGCGATTGGGCCGGTGTCGGAAGCATCGACGGAAGTGACATCGGGACAGAAGGTCGGTTGCGCGAGTTTCTCTGCGCCGTTTCTGGGCGGCTGGGTCGCAAGCGTGCCGCTATCGAAGAATGTCACCTTGTTGTTCGGGTCCGGCCCGGCAGCGGGCTGCAGTGCTCGGCGCGTTTCCAGACAGAACGGACGACGGTCTGCGGTGAATCCGGAAGCCATCGGCTTCAACAGCAGCTGCGTGACCTGGGGGTTGCCATCCACGGCCTGGCCGACGCGGAACGAATCGACAACACCCTGTTTAGCGTCGTCGAAACCGTCCGGCCGCGCCGGGTCGATGATCTCGCCGAACAGCCGCGTGACGAACACGCGCTCGTCGCGATCGTTACGGTCGCCGTCATTGGTGATGGCAATCGAATATGGATTGCCGCCCGTCTTGATCGAACGCACCACTTCGAGGTTCGACAATCTCACGATGGTCACTTCGCCGACGGTGTGGTTGGCGATGAATGCGAACTGGCCGTTCGGGGTCAGCGCGATACCGCGAGGCTCGAGACCGACTGCCACGGGCGACCCGATCACTTGCGGCGCCGCGCCGGTGAGATCGATGACGCTCATCGTGCCGTCGACGGCGTTGGTGACGTACGCCCGTGTGTCGTCGGGGCTGAGTGCCACAAATCGCGGTTCCTTGCCGACCGGCACTTCGCCGAGCAGCTGACTGACGTCCGCACCGTTCTGGCCGCGCACGCGAATCACCGACACCGTGCTCTTCTGCCGATTGACCACGACGGCCCGCGTATCGTCGCGAGTGAGCGCGATGGTGCTGGAGCGACCTTGCCTGAAGAAGGTGGTGAACTGCGCGAGTACCTCGTTGATGTCGAGGAGCGAACGATTGAGCGTTGCCAGTATCGCGGTCACAACCGGATCCTTGGCGAAAGAGTCGGTGCCTTGCGCGAAGTTGACCGTCTTGCCCCCGGCGACGGCGCTCGCGACTGCCGTTTGAGCGGCGTCGTCGAGAACGATGCCGTTGCTCAGATCAGAGTCGGAGTCCAGCGCCGTGAGCAGATTGAGGAGATTACCGAGATACTGGTCCGCATCGTTCTGGACCTCGGTGAGGTTCTGCAGATTGAACGATGCAGTGCCGGCGTTGGCGGCGAGGGTTGCCGTGCCGATCACCAGGCGGTCGGCGCCGTTGCCGATGAAGAATTGGACCGGGCTGCCGACGGCATAGCGGAAACTTCCGTTCGCATCCGTCTTGCCTTCGACGACGCCGGCAACGCGAAAGCCCAAGCCTTCGATCGTCGTATCGGCGAACTGCGCGTCGGCGATCTGAGCCGGCGCGGGAGTAGGCGGATTGTTGTTGTCTCCATAACCACCCCCACCGCCGCAGGCGCTGAGCGAGGCGATTGCCGCGTGCAGCAGCAGTACTTTCAGTAATCGCAGCTTGCGCGTTCGTCGCGCTGAGAATTCATTGGTCACGGTAGTGACTCCCGCGTTGGAAGGTGGATGAAAAAAGGAAGCGAAATGTGCCGGCGCGTCTGCGGCTTCGGTCGCGGCAATGGAAGAGCAGAAACAGCGGCCTTGATCAGAGCGCGATCCCTGCCAAACGGCGTAATGCGCCGCAGCCGCCGCGGCCGGTGAGAGTCCCGGCGCCATCGTTGAACGGGGGGCGTTACCCATTTGCGTCTCCTCAGGCCGAACTGGCCGAACCTCAGTCGACGCAAATGATGTCGCTGACGACCTGGGAGAACTGTCAACTGGATGACACTTGGAGAGGGGGTATCGGGCTGAGGTGCCCTTCGGCAGGCTCAAGGCGAACGGATTTATTCCGTTCGTGGTGAGCTTGTTGAACTACGTTCCAATCGGGCTGAAGCCCGATTTCTATGGCGTGCCGAGTGATCGCCACCCGCTGTAGCGAACAACTACACCCTGCTCTACAGCGGCAAGGACTTCGATCCTTTTGTCCGGCACCTGGGACTGCGCTCTGTGTTACAGGCACATGCCCCAACCCGCGGGTCTATGTAAACCACTCTCATCCTACTTGGCGACAGAGAAATTGGATCTGATTCTCTGGCCGTCTCGCCCTTGGCGAATTCTCACCAGCTTGCGCACGCCAAGTTCCTACCTATCTTGTCAATTCCAGCAACGTCATCACCGTCTCCACTTTACCCTTTCTTTCCTGCTCCGCCCGCACCGGCGCGTAGCCGAGCGATGGTGCGAGCCAGAAGCGCGACACGCGATTCGAACCCTCTCGCGTACCCTCATAGATGACGGTTTCGAGCTTGCCGATTTTCGTGTCGAGTGTTTCGGTCGCTTTCTTGCGGTACAGGTAGTACTTGATGTGATCGTCGTCGACCATCGGAATCGTGCCGGGTTCGACGCCGCGCACGAGCGCGGTCATGATGGCGATCTGCACTGAAATGCGATCCTGCACGCCGGCTTCGAGCGGCAGATCGACCTCCTTGTTCTTCAGCCTGCCGCGGACACGTCCGGTGGTCGCGTCGAAGGTGAGTTCGCCGTCTTCCTTGGTGCCGGACTTGCCGTCTTCGACCTTCCAGTGGACCGGATGCACGCCGTGATCGTCGATGGTCATGACGCTGCGTTCGAGCGCGTCGCGGCTGACGATCAGCCGGGCCAGCGTCGAGGGATTGGCGCGAGTCTCATACGTGTACTGGCCAGTGACCGCATCGTGACTGAAAGAGAAGATCAGCTTGCCGGCGGACAGACCGCGGAATTCCGCACTCAGCGTTACCGTGAATGGTGTGGGCACCGGCTGTGCCGCTTGCGCGTTGCCGAGCGCGGCAATCATCAGGATCGTCGACAGGGTGTTTCGCCAGGATCGTTGCACAGATTCTCCTGCAGGACTCCATCGGCTCAGCGCGAAGACCGGTCGCGGCCTCAAGGCATCGCCCGATATTTAATCGCCGTCGATCGTTACCGGCGCCGTCAGTGCCATGCCGTCCAGCATCGCCTGCTGTCCACGCAGCGACAGTCTGCCGCGCGCAAACCAGTCGATGGTCTGCGGATAGATCCTGTGTTCCAACTGCTGAACTCGTGCTGCAAGCGTCGCTTCGGTGTCGTCAGGCCGCACAGGGACACGCGCTTGCATAATGACCGGGCCGCCGTCGAGTTCCTCCGTGACGAAGTGCACGCTCGCCCCGTGCACTTCGTCACGGTTGTCGAGCGCGCGGCGATGCGTGTGCAGCCCGCGATACTTGGGCAGCAGCGAGGGATGAATGTTCAGCATGCGCCCCGCAAACGGTGCGATGAAATTGGCGGTGAGAATCCGCATGAAGCCGGCCAGCACGATCAATTCCGGCTGGTAGCTCGCCACCAGCGTCGCCAGCGCCGCGTCATAGGCAGGCCGATCGGGATAGTCGCGTGGCGACAGCGTGGCGACCGGAATCTGCATGCCGGCAGCGAGGGCCAGGCCGCCTGCATCGGCGCGATCGCTGATGACCGCGCGTACCACAATCGGCAACTCGCCGCGCGCTGCCTGCGTTGCGATCGTGTGCATGTTGCTGCCACGACCGGAAATCAGCAGCACGACCGGCAGCGGCGGTTGCGTCACTGTGCCCGACGCAGCCGTCATGCCACGATGACGACGCCGGCGTTGCCGCGACGGATTTCACCGATGACGGTCGGCGCCTCGCCCGCATCGCGCAGCGACTTCAATGCCTTGTCGGCGTGCTCGGAGGCGACGGTCACGGTCATACCGATGCCGCAGTTGAACGTGCGATGCATTTCGGCCGGCTCGATGTTGCCCACTTTCTGCAGCCAGTCGAAGACTGCCGGCCGCTGCCAGGTTTGTTCGCTCAGCAGCACCTCGAGTCCTTCCGGGACGACGCGTGGGATGTTCTCGGTCAGACCGCCGCCGGTGATATGCGCAATGCCGTGCACGGGTACGACCTGGCTCAGGGCGAGCAGCGATTTCACATAGATGCGAGTCGGCGCCAGCAGCGCGTCGTAAAGCGTTCCATCGGCAAGACGGGTGGTCGGCGTGGCCTTGGCCGCTTTGACCAGCTTGCGGATCAGCGAGTATCCATTGGAGTGCGGACCGGAGGAGGGTAGGCCGATGACCACATCGCCGGGCCGGGTTTTCGACCCATCGATGATTGCGTCCTTCTCGACGATGCCGACGCAGAAGCCGGCGAGATCGTAGTCGCCGTCGGCGTACATGCCGGGCATTTCGGCGGTTTCGCCACCGATCAGCGCCGCGCCGGCCTGTACGCAACCTTCGACAATGCCTTTGATGACCGCTTCGGCGACATCGACGCTCAGCTTGGCTGTCGCGTAGTAATCCAGGAAGAACAGCGGTTCGGCACCCTGGACCACGACGTCGTTCGCGCACATCGCTACCAGGTCGATGCCGATCGTATCGTGACGGCCGGTTTCGATCGCCAGACGCAGCTTCGTGCCTACGCCATCCGTACCCGACACCAACACGGGTTTGCGGAAGCGATCGACCGGCAGTTCGAACAAGGCGCCGAATCCGCCCAGGCCGGCCAGCACTTCAGGACGCATGCTGCGCTTGACAGCCGGCTTGATACGCTCGACCAGCGCATCGCCGGCTTCGATATCGACGCCGGCGTCCTTGTAGGTAACGGACTCGGTGGGAGACATACGGCCTCGGGGCGGTAATGACGAATGAGGTCGGTGCAAATCTGCCGTTCTTCCGGCTGTGTTATTTTACACAGCCTGCACAGGGAGCGTGCCTCAATGACGCAGTGGGGACGCAGTACCGCTCACCTCTGCTGCTGCAGTCATTCGCCTGATCGAATTTCGGACTTTAGATTGCCAGCTGACTATGATCTTGTACCTTCGACAATTGTGGCTGACGGCCGTGGCATTGGCGCTCGGCGTCGCGTTGTTCTCCATGCCGGCGGTTGCCGTCACTGTGCCGGATTTGTACGACGTCAGTCTGCCCGTCGAGGGAGGTCGCGACACTGCATTCGTCGATGCGCTCAAGGCGGTCGCGGTGCGCGTGAGTGGACGCCGCGACGCCGGCACTCGCCTGGGTGCAGCTGCCAGCAATCCGCGGCAGTACGTGCAGCGCTTCGGCTTCACAAGCGACAATCAATTGCAGGTCGGCTTCGATGGCGTCGCGATCGACCGGCTGTTGGGCGATGTGGGGCTGCCGGTGTGGGGTCGCGAGCGGCCCGTGACGCTGGTGCTGCTGAATGTCGAGGCGCCTGACGGTTCGGCGCGCTGGATCGATGCACACACCGCGACTGCCGAACGGGAGTTGCTGGTAAAGACTGCGGTGCAGCGCGGATTGCCGCTGATCTGGCCCGTGAATGCACCGGATGTGTCCGCGGCGACCGCACCGGCGGACCGCATGCGCATTGCGGTGACATACAACGCGAATGGGGTGCTGCTCGGTCGCGCCCGGCGCGATGCGGACGGGGCGTACGCGGTGAACTGGTCGTTCACGACCGCCGATTCGGCCGGCGATGTCAGCGGTTCGCTGGAAGATGGCGTGCATCTGGCCGCCGACAGCTTCGCCCGCGCTTACGCGGTGTCCGGTTCGCAGCTCGACAGCGTATTGGTCGAGGTGTCGGGAATTGCAAGCCTGAATGCGTACGCGACGACGCTGAACTATCTGGAAGGCATGACACTGGTGCGTTCGGTAGCGGTCGAGAACGTGACCGGAGATACCATGCGCTTTCGTCTCGCAGTACGTGGCGATGCAACGACGTTCCGCCGGGCGCTGGCACTCGACAATCGTCTCGTGCCGCTGACCGCCTCCGGTGAGGGCGCGGTCACCGACCGGTTGCAGCTGCATTACCAACCCTGACGACCATGCCGGCACTGCGATGGATTCCGAATGCGCTGTGCGTGCTGCGGATGTTCCTCGTCATCCCGGTCGTCTGGCTGTTGCTGCAAGGTGAATTCAGCCTGACGCTGTGGATATTCGGTTTCGCCGCCGCGACCGATGGACTGGATGGCTACCTTGCCAAACGCTTCGACTGGTGTTCGGAGCTCGGCAAGATACTCGATCCGCTGGCGGACAAGATCCTGCTGGTTGGGGTGTTCCTGACGCTGGCGTTCACTACGCTGGTGCCGGCCTGGCTGGCTGCGGTTGCTGTCGGTCGCGATGTCGTGATCACGGGCGGTGCGCTCGCATACTACGCGCTATATGGTTATCCCCATGGCAAGCCCACGGTCGCGAGCAAGCTGAATACACTCTGCCAGATCGTGTTCGTGCTCGTCGTCATTGCGGCGCATGCGGCCGGGCGCATTCCTGAGACGACGATTACCGTCATGGGAGCTGGCGTTTTCGTGATTGCTGTCGTCAGCGGCCTGGACTACGTCATCACCTACACGCGCAAAGCGATTGCGGCGAGCCGGCTGCAGCGCGGTATCGTGTAGTCCGGAATGCCGATTAGAGATGTTTGCCCCGCGACTCAATTCAAACCGACTGCCGTGGCGCAAGGGCCTGGGGCGTGGGGCCTGGGTAGGAGACTCGAATTCCATGCGCCAGCCTAGCGTGTACCCCGATCCGCTTCCTGCCCAGGCCCCACGCCCCAGGCCCTGTTGGTGGCGGTAGTTGTGGTGCCCTGCCAAGTAAACATTATTCCTCCTTAGCGATTCCTGCACCTCATGTTGCCAAGGATTACTTGCCCGCACCGCCGTGCCTGGCGGCCCGCATGAGCGAGCAATTGGCCTTGCATATCGGACTGCGCGACAGCTCGGTGTTTGCCAGTTACTTCGCGGGTGTCAATGAAGGCACGGCCAGCGCGCTGAGTCAGTTACGGGCCGGTCAGGGGCCGGTGTGCGTATTCATTCACGGTGTTGCGGGCACCGGTAAGACGCATCTCTTGCAGGCGCTGTGCGCGGCGGCGGCGGCGCGCAGCGAGACCTGCGCCTATCTGCCGCTCGCCGCACTGAACTCATTCGGTCCTGAGGTCCTGTCCGGCTGCGGCGAGCTGGCCTATGTGTGCGTCGACGATGTCGAACTGATTGCGGCGCGGCGCGACTGGGAGCGAGCGCTGTTCGCCTTGCATCAGCAACTCGAGGAACGCGGCGGTCGGCTGATCGTCGCGGCGACTGCGCCGCCTGGCGCCATCGGGTTTACCTTGGCTGATCTCGCTTCGCGTCTCGCCGGTGGACTGGTGCTGACCTTGCGCGCGCTTGACGATGCAGAGCAGGTGGTTGCGCTGCAGCTACGCGCGCATCTGCGAGGATTTGAATTGCCCGATGACGCCGCGCAATACCTGGTGCGGCGCTTGCCGCGCGACATGGGCAGTCTGTGCGCTTTTCTCGACGAACTGGATCGGGCATCGCTGGCGGCGCAACGCCGCCTGACATTGCCGTTCGTGCGCGATATTTTTGCCAGCCGTGAGTAGAACCTATCTCAAAACTACTGCGCTTGATATTTCACGTCCTGGGAATGCTCGGAATCCTCATTTATTCCCATATAAACTCCGGTTCCTGCGCTTCCCAGGACGTGAAATCTCATCGCTCGTGACGTTTTGAGATAGGTTCTAGCCGCGAGACGGCGTTCGCGTTTTTAGCCACTCGTCGGCCGGGTCAGGCGCAAGTAGGCGATCAGCGCGACGAACAGCGTCAGGGCCAGTGCGAGGCAGCTGCCGCTCCAGGCTCGCGTTGCCGGTTGCGCGACCGCTTCGGTCAGTCCGATCACGAAACAGGGAATCACGCAGAGCGTACCCCATGCAAAGGTACGTCGATCTGCGCGGATCAATCCAGGCAATGGGGCGACCAATGGCAACCCAAGCAGGGCACCCCACAGCAAGCTACCGATCACGCTGGTGGGATTGAATTGCCAGGCGACGATCAGCACGATCAGGCCGACGTCGAGCATGATGGCAAGCTGTCGAACACGCGCTGCGGCCGGTGCGAGCCGGCGCTCCGCGGTGGACGTGCCAGACGCAGCCAACTCAGCCACGCAGCTTGACCGCCAGCTCCGCGACGCGCCGGCCCAGGACCTGCGCGAGCTGACGCTCGTCTTCCGACAGGTTCACTTGGCCCTCGGCACGCGCCGTGCGGCCGACGACGTGGCTCGCGCCATAGGGCGTGCCGCCCGACATCGTGCTCGTAAGCGCCGGCTCGGTGTAAGGCAGCCCCACGATGTACATGCCGTGATGCAACAGCGGCAGCAGCATGCTGAGCAAGGTGGATTCCTGTCCGCCATGCATCGTCTGTGTCGACGTGAATACGCCTGCCGGCTTGCCTGCGAGGGTGCCATTCAGCCATAGCGTGCTGGTGCCGTCGATGAAGTGCTTGAGCGGCGCCGCCATGTTACCGAAGCGGGTCGGACTGCCGAGCACCAGGCCATCGCACTCGCTCAAATCGTCGTACGTCGCATAGGGTGGCCCAGCAACGGGAACGGCGGGCTGCAGCGGCTCGACCACCGTCGTGAGCGGGGGAACCGTGCGCAAACGGGCACTCGCGCCACTCACTTGCTCGATCCCTCGACACACTTGTCGTGCCAGCTCTGCCGTGCTGCCTTTGCGCGAATAAAACAACACCAGAACTTCGGCCACGAGAACAAACTCCGTGAGTCACGCTGCTTTGAAAATGCCGCAGCAGCGATGTGGGCATGACGCAACGTTTAAATGCGCCGGCAGCGGCGACCATTGTAGTGGCCGCCGCCTTGACGGTGTAGATGCAGGTTGTTAGGTTCCGATATCTTGCGCAAGTACGCAGCATGACCGAAATCACATTGCGTCGATGGCTGAACTTCAGTGTGTCTGCTTTGTGCTGTGGCATGGCGGCGTGCGCAAGTGCGCCTGTCCAGGAGATGAGCAATGCACGGCAGGCGATCAATGCCGCGCGCGCCGCGGGTGCCGCGAAGATTGCACCGCAGACCTTGACCGAAGCGCAGACCCTCCTGGAAGCGGCGGAAGCCAGTCTGCAGCAGCGTTCTTATCGCGAGGCACGGCGCAATGCCGTGTCGGCACGCAGCAAGGCGGCCGAAGCGCTCGGCGCGTCGCAGGCCACGGCCGATCGGTCCGGCTGAGCCGCTGGCGCGATCCGCAGTGACCATGTCGCGTGTGGTTGCACGGCGCTGCCTGGTGTCCGGTCGGGTTCAAGGGGTTTTCTACCGAGCTTCGACGCGTGAGCAGGCACAGCGACGACAACTGGTCGGTCATGCTCACAATCTGCCCGATGGACGGGTGGAAGTGCTGGCCGTGGGCGAGGAATCTGCGGTTGCGGCGTTGATCGATTGGCTGCGACAAGGACCGCCGGCTGCGCACGTCACCGATGTCGCCGTGCAGGAAGTGGCAGTGAGCGAACTCGACCGAATGCCCGAGGGCTTCAGCACTCGTTGAGCATCGGCGCACGCCGTCACGAAGCGCGACGCTTCAATCGTACTGCCAGCGTCTGGCGAGTCGACCCAGCACCTGATCGGAATAGTTGCGGCGGCCGACGCTGCCGTTGTAGCGGGCGAGGGCACGCGTGTAATCGCCTTTCTCGCGATCCAGATAAAACTTCAGGATCGTGCAGCCCATGCGCACGTTTTGCGGGATGCGCACCAGCTGCGCGTTCGTCATGCCGAGTTGCTGCGGCCAGAACGGCATGATCTGCATCAGGCCGACGGCCCCGGCGGAGGATACCGCCCAGCGATCGAACCGGCTTTCCGTGTCGATGACCGCCATCACCAGGCCCGGCGGCAGTTTCAAGCGGCGCGCTTCGCAATGGACGTGATGCAGCAGCTCGGCGCGCTCGGCCTCATCCTGCATGACCCGAAGCAGCTTCGGTTCCATCGCAGCCAGCCACACCTGCTGCTCGTACTTGTCCTCGAAGCAGGCGTCGGCCTTGAGTGCTTGCTGCAACAGCTTGCCGAGTTCCGGATCCTGCTGTCGATCCGCCAATGCCTGCGTGCAGCACAGAGGCAGCAGCACGGCGGCGAGCAGGCTGAGCACGCCGGCAGACATCCGATGACGCAATGGGGGGCAGGGGTTGGACACGGAAATGATGGTGTTACGCGCAGTTAGGGTGAATGGTGCTCACTTAGCAGCGAATGCCACAATTGCTGCCACCAATAGGGCCTGGGGCGCGGGGCCTGGGCAGGAAACGGATCGACGCTGTGACGCATGGAATTTTCAAGTCTCCTACCCAGGCCTCACGCCCCAGGCCCTTGCACCAAGGCAGTCGGTTTGCGTTGAGTCGCAGGGGCAATCATCTCTAACCGTAAGTGGGCATTAGGGAGACTGCGCACCCATGCGCCACACGCTGCGTCGCCAGTCGTCTCATGCAACGACATCCTGCGGATCGGGCCGGCGCCACGCCGCGAAGTGCGTCACACGTTACCTCCGGGATGGCTGCGACATCGCCGACAGCGGGTGCGGTTGTGTGGTTTGTGTCGGGCACACTATCATGCTACTGCGCTGCGATTGGCGGCGCCTTCAGCGTCACGCGTCTGTGTTTACTCAGGCGTCCCTGACAGGGTCGACCCGGTCGATTGAGATCCCGACGATCCGGTCGTCGGAACCCGATGCTCGATGCGACGGTTCAGCTACCGGATTCTTGAAACTGTCGGGGCCTGGCGGACACAAACTCATGGGTGCAGAGATCGAAGGGGATAACGCCGAAGAAGGCGTCCGCCGTGGTCGCGGCGTGTACTGGCTGCCGAATCTGCTGACGACCGGCACCTTGTTCGGTGGCTTTTATGCCATCGTCGCGTCCATCGACGGGAACTATCAGCGCGCCGGCATTGCGGTATTCGTGGCGATGCTGTTCGACGGGTTGGATGGGCGCGTGGCGCGCTGGACAAACACGCAAAGCGATTTCGGCAAGGAGTACGACAGCCTCTGCGATATGGTGGCGTTCGGGGTCGCGCCCGCCATCATGACGTATCAATGGGGTGTGGTGCGCGCGGTGGACTACGGTTCGTTCTGGGGTCGCTTCGGCTGGATCGCCGCGTTTTTCTATGCTGTTGCCGCCGGCCTGCGGCTGGCGCGCTTCAATTCGCGAACGGCCATGGTGTCCAAGAGTCATTTTGAAGGCTTGCCCAGCCCTTCAGCGGCGGGCACCGTGGCAGGCTTCATCTGGCTGGCGAGCGACTTCGATCTGGCGGGGCTGCCGGGACTGGTACTGGCATTTTTGATTTCGATACTGATCGGCGCCCTGATGGTGAGCAAATTTCCGTACTGGAGCGGCAAGGATCTCAATATGCGCGGCCGCATCCCCTGGATGTACGCGTTGTTCATTCCATTGATTTACATGCTGGTGGCACTTGCGCCTATTTCGCTGTTTGCGTTCTTTGGTATTTTTGCGATTTCCGCGCCCATTTACTGGGTGTTCCGCAAATTGACTCACAAGCGCCGCGAGCCCGGCGTGATTACGTGATGCCCGCAGCCTGATCGCCCTGTCATGGATTTACGTCGTCTGACCTATCTGCGCGCTCTGGATATCGACGTCTGGGAGCGGCGGGAATTGATTGCGCAGGCTGCTGTGGAAGCCGCAGCGTCGCCGGTTGCGCAGCAGGCGTCATCCGAGGAAGTCGCGTCCTCCACGGCAGCCGCGCCGGCCCGAGCCCTGCGGCGCGATCCGGCGGTCGCCACACCGGTGCCGGAGCCGGCCAGTATTGCCGCCAAGCCAACGCCCCTTCCTGTCTCGCTGAACCCGCCACCGGATGTGAGCGGCCTGGGCTGGGACGAGTTGCAGCGCAAAGTGCTGGCCTGCACGCTGTGCGATCTGCATCAGACGCGCACGCAGGGTGTGTTCGGTGTAGGCGATCGCAGCGCACGCTGGATGATTATCGGCGAAGCCCCGGGAGCCGAAGAAGATCGCCAGGGTGAGCCCTTTGTCGGCAAGGCCGGGCAACTGCTCAACGCCATGCTGCGAGCCATGGGGCTGGCACGCGAGCAGGTATTCATTGCCAATATTCTCAAGTCGCGTCCGCCGAACAATCGCGATCCGCGGGCTGAAGAGACGCTGATGTGCCTGCCGTATCTGTATCGCCAGATCGAGCTGGTGAATCCCCGGCTGATCCTGTGCGTCGGCCGCATCGCTGCACAGACTTTGCTCAATACGGATACCACGATCGGCAAGTTGCGCGGCAAACTGCATCGGCTGGCCTCGGGCCGGCCGATGATTGTCACGTATCATCCGGCCTATCTGCTGCGCAGTCCCGCCGAGAAGCGCAAGTCATGGGCGGACATGGTATTCGCAATGCAAACCTTCGAATCGCTGGAGCAAGCACAGGCATGAGCGCCGAGCCGGATCTGGGACGGTTGCTCGAGTACGTTCGTTTCCGTCCCATGAGCCTGCCGGATGTGCCCGCCGTGGCGGCAGTGGAGCGGGCTGCCTATCCGTTTCCCTGGAGCGACGGCGTATTCCGCGACTGCGTGCGCGTGGGCTATGTGTGCCGCGTAGTCGAAGCGCTGGGCGAAGTGGCCGGCTACGGCATCATGTCGTTCGGCGCAGGCGAAGCACACATTCTGAATATCTGCGTGCGCGCGGATTTGCGCAGCCAAGGTGTCGGCCGTCGCTTGCTGACCTGCCTGCTCGAACAGGCGAGCGAAGCTTACATGCAGGATGTATTCCTCGAAGTGCGGCCCTCCAATACGGTCGCGATGGCGCTTTACGAAAGCATCGGCTTTTTGCGCGTTGGACTGCGCAAAGGGTATTACCAGGCGGTGGGCGGTCGCGAGGATGCGCTGGTCTATAAGCTGCCGCTGGGCATGATTAACGCGGCAAAGCCGCCACGGTTTTCCTGACGGCGAGCGCGGGCGGCACCGTTCCGGCAGCTCAGTCTTTCGTGTCGTAAAAGAAACCTTCGTAGATAAGGGCACTAGCAATCGATGTGCAGTCTTTATCGCTTGCTCCTGCGCGGCGCAGGGTTGCATCCCATTCCGTGCGCACGATGATGACCATGGCATCAATCATGGTTTCTGCCTCTTCATCGGAAAGCAGAAAGCGCCCCGCTGCTGTCAGCAGGTTCTGTTTGCGTGCGATACGCCCCTGTGTTCCACAGGCCATCGCGAGCAGGCGCGTGTCTTTGGCGATCTCTGGTGTCGGTGTCAGGTCATAGGCGGGGCTTAAACGCCAGTCTTTGTCTTTTGCCAGGATTGCATGATTGCGGGGATGGTCATCGAGATTCGACACAATTGCGTTAAAGCACATCCGCGCAAAGAGCTCGCGCAGGTCGACCTTCGGGCTGGCGCTCGTGCGACGAATTTCATCGGCCAGCAGAAGATAGGACCAGCTTTCTCTTGCCGTTTGGTCGTCGTCTGACCTCAGGAGCGTTAATGCGCTGACCATGCGATGACGGCGGTATCCGTTATCGGCCTTGTCGCGGTCAAAGCGGCGGACCAGAAGCACGTCCTTCCCGGCGACGGTGGTGATCTTGCTGTCGGCAACATTCAATCCGCAGGTTCTGGCGAGATTGAGGAAGGCATGTTCGATGAGGGGATGGTTCCAGCGGTCTTGCGGGCTGCTGAATTTTGCAATCCACAGACCGTCCTCTTCTTCGACCACGGCCTTGGGCCGGGCACCGCCCATTGATGTGCCTGCAAGCAACAGCTCCTGTACTTGCTGTGCATCGGCCTTATTCGCAATGTTCTCTGGCTGGTCATTGAAGATGGTATCGGCCATCTTTTGCAAGGACTCAAGGTCGAGCGTGCGGCTGAAATTGC
>JAIBJL010000301.1 GCA_020029545.1 Gammaproteobacteria bacterium | reverse complement strand
TCCAGCGCAAACAGACACTGGCGCCTCACCGCAACCAGCTCTGCGTGTAACGGCGCCACAACCCGCGCATGCGTCTGACGAAACAATGCGCTGTACTTCTCCCAATCCGTCCGAGTCAGGCGCGCCTGTTCGATCTGTCGAATCAACGTATTGAACCGCTTGCGATCCGGTGACAATGGGCCATCGGCGTCAGCTGCGGAAATCTGCAGTTGCTTGTTGCTGGTCATGAAGTGGGGAAGGTAGCGAGTTCAGGTGCGCGGCGGCTATTTTCTGGGCTTCACGTCCGAGCCGCAACCTGATCCCGGACCTGACACCATCAGCATCAAAATGCTGAGTGCATCGCTGACAACGACTGACCCCGTGCACACGACCATAGAATCCACGGTCACGACTGCGGCTGTCTTGCCTGCACTTTCTCGGATGCTACAATCTGGCCGTCCGCCACGGTGGGGCCGTAGCTCAGCTGGGAGAGCGCCTCGTTCGCAATGAGGAGGTCGTGAGTTCGATCCTCATCGGCTCCACCAACTAAAACAGCAAGTTAGATCTCGGAAGACTTTAAACTGCAGATCTCAACTCGAAACGGAAGGCCAGTGGAAGGCCCGAACTCTGGGCGCACGTTACCGGTGGACAAAGCCCGGGACACAATGGCAAAGAAATCAAACTCAGTCCGCATGCATCTGCGCTTGCAGTCCACCGAAGCCAGCTGAACCGACCATCCTACGCCGCCAGCATCGGGGCTTCCCCTTAGTGGCCGTGCCGAACCACTAGGGGGAGGCCATGCATCCGGCACCGGCGCTAGCCTGCGGCATCGAATGCAGCAATAAGTTCGGTGAGAGTCGTCACAAACCCATCCCTACCGGGGATTGTCTCGTGTCGAACCGGCCGGTGGATGGCCTATAAAACTGGCCACTTTCTGCAATTACCGCACTTCTGTGCCGAGGACTCACGCGTGCGCGCTAGAACCCTGGTTATCGCCACCGCCATCTCGCTCGCAAGCATGTCGCTGGTACTGATTGTCGCTGGCGCGTTCATGATCCGCCAGTTCGATCACATCGAGTCGGAGCAGGCAGAGGGCAAGGCCACGCAAGCACTGCGCGCGCTCGAGGCAGACCTCAACCAGCTGGCGGTGAGCACGCGCGACTACGCCGAGTGGGACGATGCGGAGCAGTACGCGCGCGATCGCGATCCAGAATTCATCCGTGCCAACTTCTCATTCGATTCGCTCGATGGCATGCACGTCGATGTCATGGCACTGGTCGATGCAGACGGAAAACTACTCGCCGGTGCTCAGCTCGATCGGACGGCGCGACGCCTCGATGCGACCGTGGGTGGCGAGGTGCAAACGCTCGTCAATGCGACCCGGAGCAACGTGGCCGCTCTGCGGCAACGGCGATCAACGCAGCGCATCACGCGCTTGGACAGTGGATTGTTCGCCTTCTGCGTCGTCGAGATTTCGCGCTCTGACCACAGTAACCCCACCGGCGCGGTGCTCTTATTCGGACGCTATCTTGGCGACGATGTGCTGCAGCGTATGCGTCATACCAGCCAGCTGCCGATTGACCTGGTGAGTCTCGATCGCCTCAAAAGCGTACCGGCAACCGCCACCCACGTCGCCACCTGGATCGCCGGCACGAAAGTGTCCGCCGACACAGATACTGCGATAACCGACACGGATCACATCACCGGCTATGCCGTGATTCGCAATCTTGTGGATGTGCCCATAGCGCTGCTCAGCACCTCAGGTCCTCGCGCCGTCGGCGCATTGGGCAGACGCAGCACCTTTGTACTTCTCGGAGCGATTGCAACGCTTACGCTGGCGTGTGGCACCGTACTATTGGTCATGCTGAGCCGTCTGCGACAACATTGGACTCGCAGTCTTGCGCAGCGCGACCAGCACCGTCGCATTCTCGCATCGCTGGGGGAAGGCATCGCTGTCGTGGATCCGGCAGATGGCCGGATTATTGAAGTCAATGATGCGCTGCTGGAATGTATCGGCTACACAAGGGAGGATCTGCTGAATCTCAATCTGGCCCAGGTCTACCTCGATATAGCCGATGCCAACGAGGTCCTGAGCGTCAACGATACTGCCGCAGTAAGGGAGTGTCGGTTACGCGCACGCGACGGCCGTATGATCGATACCGAAATCAGCGGTACGCGCATGGAGGAGGAGGACCGTGCACTGATATGTGTCGTCACGCGCGATATCTCGCAACGTCGTCGCGCGGAAGAGAACCAGAGCCGATTGGCACATCTGACCGAGCATGACGCGTTGACAGGACTACCGAATCGCACGTATCTGCAGAACCGTCTTCCCGGCCTGTTGACGACGGTAGCTGCTGACGAACGGCTGCTCGCAATGTTCTATATCGATCTCGACCAGTTCAAACAGATCAACGATACATACGGCCACGGGATAGGCGACCAGGTCCTGCGAGTCATCGCGACACGACTTGGCGAGAAGACACGGGCTGAGGATATCGTGCTGCGCACTGGCGGCGATGAGTTCATCGTTGTGGCGCCCATCGAAACCGCTGGGCAGACCCGCGAACTGGGGCAGCGCCTGCTGGCCTGTGTGCGCACGTCTGTGCTCATCGCCGAGCTCAATGTTACCGTGACCGCGAGTATCGGCGTCGCCATCTATCCGCAGGACGGCCTGGACTCCGAGACGCTGTTGAAGCATGCCGACATCGCCCTTTACCAGGCCAAGGAAAACGGCCGCGACCGGTGCCAGGCATTCTCCAACCGCATGAATGTGGAGTTGAGCGAGCAACTGGCGCTGGAGCAGGCGCTGCGACGCGCAATCGATACCGAACAGATCCATATCCACTATCAGCCCATCGTCGACCTGCACACCGGGCTGGTTGCATCGTTTGAAGCCCTGGCACGCTGGACGCATCCGGAATGGGGCTCGATCCCGCCGGGTCGCTTTATTCCAGTGGCCGAAAAGACCGGGATGATCGTTCAGCTGGGCGAACAGGTCGTGCGGGAAGTAATGCTGCAACTGCACGCCTGGCAGCGCGCAGGCCTGACGCTGGCGCCAATCGCCGTCAACGTCGCTCCTGTGCAGCTCCAACGCAGCGAATTCTCGACATTCGTGCACGAGGCGGCCGCGGAATACGACATCGATCTGTCGCTGCTAGCATTCGAAATCACCGAGTCGGCACTGCTGCAGGATACCAACAAACACGTGGTCATCATCGACACGTTGCGACATGCCGGATCGCGCGTCTACATCGACGACTTCGGCACCGGCTTTTCCAACCTCAGCTATCTGAAGACGCTGCCGGTGGACACAGTAAAGATCGATCAGTCCTTTGTGCGCAACATCGTGGCCGACACCAACGATGCAGCCATCGTGGGCGGCATCGTCACGCTGGCCCGACAATTGAAGCTTTCCACGATTGCCGAGGGCATCGAAACTGCGGAGCAGGCGGAACGGCTTCGCGCGCTGGGCTGTCAGCTGGGCCAGGGGTACTACTTCGGCAAACCCATGCCTGCGGCGCAGTGCCGCGCACTGCTCGAGCAACTGGGGACATCACGCCGGCTGACTGAAACAGTGAAGACACGCGCTTTCGGGAAAGTGGCGAATCAATGAATCGACGCACCCTCTGATGTCACGCGTGAAGCAGATTCAACCGCCGTTGTTGGCGATGGTGCCGCGGCAACCGAGGTACCCTGCCCGGCTCCGACGCTGTCACCACTAGCCAAATAACGACGAAACGGCGGCAACGCCGCATCACGACGCGCGTTCGACGGAATCGAACGTGCGTTGCGTTTCCTTGATACGTTCGTAATGGTTCGTCACCCAATGCTCGATCTGGACGATGAGTTCGCTCAGCGAGTGCCCCCTGCGGGTCAGCTTGTACTCGACTCGGGGCGGAACTTCGGCATAGCTGATGCGCTGAACGATGCCGTTGCGCTCCAAGTCTCGCAGTGTTTGCGTGAGCATCTTCTGTGAAATCCCATTGACCTTGCGTCGCAACTCTCCCGTGCGTATCGGGCCTTGTCGCAAGACGCACAACAACAGCATGGCCCATTTGCTGCCGATCAGGTCCAGGATGTCGCGCGAGGGGCAACTCAGATTGAAGGGGTTCGCTTTCATCGTTTCGATTTTCCGTCTTCCGCGAAGCATATTCTAGAAGCGTATCTATTTGCGGCGCGACAGCAGGTAGGCACCAAAAGGTGCGTACTTAACAAATGACTACCGGCAGCCTAACCTCTCGCGTAGCTCGTGAGACGCATTTTTTGCACACTTCCATGCTCATCCATATAAGGACTTTGTCGTGAAACTATTCTATTCCCCGGGCGCCTGCTCGCTTGCTCCGCACATCATCCTGCGCGAAACCGGCCTTCCCTTCACGTTAGAGCGCGTGGACACCAAGACGCATCTGACGCAAGCCGGCGTGGACTTCTACTCCATCAATCCCAAGGGCTATGTGCCCGTACTGCAATTGGATAACGGGGAATATTTGAGCGAAGGACCTGTCATCGTGCAGTACCTGTGCGACCGGGCCGCCCGGGAAGACCTCATGCCCAAGGCAGGCAGCATGGCCCGCTATCGCGTCATGGAATGGCAGAACTACATCACTGCCGAGTTGCACAAGGCGTTCAGCCCCTTGTTCAACCCGAGCACCGATGTAGCAACGAAGTCGGCGTCCTCGGCCGCGGTAGCTAAGAAATTGGGCTGGGTATCCTCGCAACTCCGTAACAAACAGTACCTGAGCGGCGATACGTTCACCGGCGCGGATGCTTATTTGTTCGTCGTGTCGAATTGGGCCGGCTATGTCGGCATCGACCTGTCACCTTACGAAGACCTGCAGAGCTTTCGCAAACGCGTGGCGGAGCGGCCCGCTGTTCGAGAAACAATCAGCGCGGAAGGATTGAAGGCCTGAGCCTCATGTGGACTGACACTGAAGTTTCGCGACGGCTCGGAATCGCGACGCCGATTATCCAGGGCCCCTTCGGCAGCGGTCTTTCCGCCGTGGACCTCGTGGTCGCCGTCAGCGAGGCTGGCGGTCTGGGCTCGTTCGGCGTACATCACCTTGAAACCGCAGGCATCGAGGCTGTCGCGAAGCAGATTCGTTCCCGCACGAACCGCCCGTTCGCTCTGAATCTGTGGGTACCGCTGCACGACAGCAACGACCCACAGATTTCGGATGTGGACTTCGCTCGTAATGTGGAGCTGTTGAGTCCCTACTTTCAGGAACTGGGAGTTGCGACGCCCATTCGTCCACAGCGCTACGGGCCGCGATACGAAGAACAAATCGAAGCTGTGCTCGATGTGCGACCTGCGGTATTCAGTTTCGTCTTCGGCATTCCATCGCCGGAAATCCTGCAGCGTTGCAAGCAGCTCGAGATTCTGACCGTCGGCGCAGCCACCACGGCAGACGAAGCAATCGCTTTGGATCGAGCGGGAGTCGACATGATCGTCGCGTCCGGCCTCGAGGCCGGCGGACACCGCATCTCGTTCCTGCGACCTGCGAAGGAATCGCTCACAGGTACGTTCGCGCTCATCCCGCAAGTCGTCGACGCCGTCAAGGCGCCCGTGATCGCCGCAGGAGGCATCGCTGATGGACGCGGCATCGCCGCAGCATTGACGCTCGGCGCGCAAGGCGTGCAGATCGGCACCGCTTTTCTCGCGTGCGAACAATCTGCGGCGGGAGCGTTACATCGCGAAAGGCTTTTCAGCAGCGACGCAAAGAGAACTGCACTGACTCGCCTGTTCAGCGGCAGATTGGCTCGAAGCATCCGTAATCGCTTACTGGATGAGTTGCAGGCTCATGAAACCACCGTCCCGCAATACCCCATCCACGGCTGGTTCATGGGTCAATTGAAAGCTGCCGCGATCGCGCAAGGACGCACTGATCTGATGTCGCTGTGGTGCGGCCAAGCCGCGCCGCTCTTGCGGCATAAGGATGCGATGGCGTTGATGGCGAGTCTGGTGAGCGAGACGTCGGAGATTCTGCGAAAGAGGTGAGCATTGAAGGAATGTATCGCTACGGTTGAAGTCTGGCAGAATCGAACAACCAACATTGGAGACGTGGCGGATATGAAGATTTTTCGATGAGGCGCGGTGGGCGCAGAGCGGCTTGTCAGCGACTTTTTCAAGGTGTCGAACGAGTCATCTGCGTCGGGTGGAGATCAGGCACCGACAAACTCGTCAATGCTTGCCAGCTTCGACCCGTATCGGTGCTGTGCGTCCAAAGCCGTTGCACGAACTTAGTAGCTTGTCCGGTCATTTTTTCCGGTCATTTTTTCACGCCCCGGCTGTCGTCTATATTCGTGACTGCTGAGTAAGCAGGGGGTACTTGTGACACCTTTAATTCTTGCAGTAGCACTGCAC
>JAIBJL010000300.1 GCA_020029545.1 Gammaproteobacteria bacterium | reverse complement strand
TACGAGGTCGCCGATGCCATCGAACGCGGCAACCTGGGCGATCTGCGCGGCGAACTCGGCGACCTGCTGTTCCAGGTCGTGTTTCATTCACAGCTCGCTCGGGAGCAGGGTGCCTTTTCATTCGATGAGGTTGCTGCCGGTATCTGCGACAAAATGGAACGTCGTCACCCGCACGTCTTCGGCGATGCGGTCATTGCGGATGCGGCTAGCCAGACCGTTGCGTGGGAAGAATTGAAACGTCGCGAACGCGAAGCGGCAGGCCAGCAGGAAAACGTCCGCGTGGGTGTGTTGTCCGGCGTACCGGTTGCGCTGCCGGCGTTGAGCCGCGCCAGCAAGCTCGGCAAGCGTGCAGCGCAGGTCGGCTTCGAATGGCCTGATATCCAGGGCGCACTCGACAAAGTACGCGAGGAGATCGATGAACTGCGCATCGAAGCGGATCACGGCACCGATCGGACCGCGATCGAAGCTGAAATCGGCGATGTCCTGTTCAGCGTCGTCAATGTCTGCCGGTACCTGAAGGTCGATCCCGAACGGGCGCTGCGCGGTGCTAACGCCAAGTTCGAACGCCGTTTTGGCTATGTCGAGGATCAGTTGCGCCTGCGCGGCACCACCCCGGCACAGTCAACGCTTGAGGAAATGGATGAGTTGTGGGAAGAGGGCAAGCGGCGCGAATTTCGCGCCGCCGGCGACGGGCAACGGTAAGACGGGCTACGGTCGGAATTACCGGATTTCGGTCACAGTTTCTGAGTGTCATTCTCTGGCCGTAGCCCGTCTTACCGTTGCCCGTCGCCGGCGCGCTGCGCGCGTCATTCATTTTCCATTCAGAGCCTTGGGCCTACCTTATCTCCCAACCTCGGTAATCCTTGCCCCGGGGTGGAGATGAAAATGCGTGTCCGTTCTGCCGTTCTCGCTGCCAGTCTGGTCGCCGCTATGGGGATGTCATCGCTCGCGCTGGCCTCGCCGCCATCGTGGTCGAATGCTGCACGCGATCATTCGCGAAGCTACAACGACGGCTACGACTACGCGCCAGTCGTCCATGTCGAGCCCATCATGCGCCGTGTGCGGATCGACACGCCGCGCCGCGAATGCTGGGATGAGACGCGCTATACCGAATCGCGCCCGCATATTTCCGATCCAGAAGTGGGTGGCCGCACACTCTTGGGCGGCATCATCGGCGGCGTGATCGGTCACCAGATCGGCAGCGGCCGCGGCCGCGATGCGGCCACGATTGCCGGCTCGATGATTGGCGCCGGCGTCGGCTATGACTCCGCCAGTCGTCGTGACAGTTCGGTGGAAGAGCGCACCGTGCAACGTTGCGATGTGCGTTACGATAGTGACGTCGAAGAGCGCATCGACGGCTACCGCGTGACATACGAGTACAACGGCCGCGAATACACCACGCATCTGCCCTATGATCCGGGTGAACGCATTCGAGTTCGGGTGGCGGTTGCTCCGGCCGAATAACTCGCGGCCTGTGCCGGATCGCGCCAGTTGATTGTCAAAGCAACATGGTGACCGGGCGTGAACTCACGCCCGGTCGCAAGTAGACTAGGAGTTCCGCACCGTTTCGGGCCCATCCATGCCGCTACTCGATGTCATGCTGTCCGCGCGACGTTGCCCTGAAGGTAGCGGTGGCTCGGTGGGTGCGCATGCTCATCATCCGCCCGTGCATGGTCGGAGCGCAGGGGCTCATTTCACGAACCGTCCGACGCCGCGCCGCGGCGTTCTCAGTACCATGACCTTTCAGGTACTGCTCATCCTGTTGCTCACGCTGAGCGCCCAGGCAGTGTCGATTCCGGCGTCTGCGCAGAATCTCATCGATCCGCGGCAGCGGCGCGAAAGTCGCGAATCGGGTAGCGGCATGTCGCTCGATCGGGCAGTGCGTCTGGCAGAGAGCCGTTACGGCGCCAAGGCTATCAGGGCCGTGACCGTCAGCGATGGCGATCGGCTGGTTCATCAGATCCGCCTGATTCGCGACGGCAAGGTATGGACGGTCAGCGTCGATGCCCAGACCGGAGATATCTACTGATGCGAGTCCTGCTGGTCGAAGACGACAAGGCGTTGCGTGAGTCGCTGGTCGAGCAGCTCAAGGCCGCCGGCTTCAATGTCGATGCGGCAGCGGATGGCGAGGAAGGTCTGTATTGCGGTCGCGAGTATCCGCTGGATCTGGCCATCATCGATCTGGGCCTGCCGAAACTGCCGGGCCTGGAGCTGATCAAAAAATTGCGGGCCGAGTCGAAAAAGTATCCGATTCTGATTCTGACCGCGCGCGATCGCTGGCAGGACAAGGTCGAAGGACTGCAGGCCGGCGCCGACGATTACGTCGCCAAGCCATTCCATTTCGAAGAGCTGCAGGCGCGCATGCAGGCATTGCTGCGCCGTTCCGGTGGCTGGGCGCAACCTGTGCTTCGGTGCGGCCCGGTCGCGCTGGATTCGCGCACGCAGGAGGTGACGGTCGATGGCAAGCGGGTCGAGCTCACCAGTTTCGAATATCGCATCCTGGAGTATCTGATTCATCGTGCCGGCGAGGTCATTTCCAAGACCGAACTCACCGAACGGCTGTATGCACAGGACTTCGATCGTGACAGCAACACCATCGAAGTGTTCATCGGTCGCCTGCGCCGCAAGCTCGACCCCGAGGACACGCTCAAGCCGATCGAAACGTTGCGGGGTCGCGGCTATCGTTTCGCCTTGCAACGCGAGAGCGGTACTTGATGCGGATGAGGCGACTGGTAGGAGCCGCGAAACGCGGCCGGTAAGAACCGCAGACGCGTCTGGCAAGCTGGCCAGAAAAAAACTCCGCTCCGCCGGCTGCGTTCTCCTTGCTGACCAGCTGCGCCAGCAGTTCTCGCCAGTTAACCAGCCGCGTCTTCGCGGTTCTTGCCAGTCATCTACGACCGCCTTTGTCTCCACCTCGGGAATGCGATACTGCTGTCAATGGCAACTCATTCGCTCAGCAGCCGTCTCCTGGCCTCCGTCAGCATCCTGCTGATCATTTTCTTCGGTATCACCATCGTGCTGCTGGATCTGCTGTTCCGGGATCTGAGCGATCGCGCCATGCACGAGCGGCTTGAGCTGCAGCTGCGCACGCTGATCTCGGCGTCGGAGGAAGATGCCGGCGCAGGCTTGGTGCCGGCACTGGATCGCATCGAGCCGCGCTTCAGCAATCCCGGGTCGGGACTGTACGCCGAGATTCTGCGCAACGATGGTTATCCCAGCTGGCGCTCCAATTCGCTGGCCGGCACCGGGCTGGAATTCCCTTCGCAGTTGCAGGCAGGCGTCGTCAAATTTACCCAAGTGCATAGCGCCGACGGTTCGATGGCGCTCGCAGCGAGCATGGGCATCGAGTGGGAATTCAACAACAAGAAGACGCGGCCGTTCGTGTTCAACGTTGCCGAGAATCTCGAGCCGTACTATCGACAGCTCGACCGCTTCCGCGTGCAACTGTTCGGTGGCTTCGGTGTAGTGATGCTGTTGCTGCTGGGAACCCTCGCCGTCATGTTGCGACGCCTGCTGAGTCCGTTGCGGCGTGTCGAACAGGAAATCGAAGCCATCGAGGCTGGCGAGATGACCGAGGTCGGTACGGGGTATCCGCGCGAGCTGCTGGGGATCACGACCAATCTCAATACCTTGCTGAAAAGCGAACGCGAACGCCTCGCGCGGTATCGAAATACGCTGGGCAATCTTGCGCATAGTTTCAAGACGCCGCTTGCCGTCATGCGCAACCTGCTGTCGAGCACCCAGGTGCGGGACTTGCCGATCGCGAAGCAGCTCGACGAGCAGGTCGGGCGCATGGACGATATCGTGAAGTACCAGCTCAAACGCGCGGCCGTCTCCGGCGGCACGGGTTTCGGTACGGCGCCGGTGCCGGTAAAGGCAGCAATGGAAGCGTTACGTGGTGCGCTGCTCAAGGTCTATATCGATCGCAATCTGGAGTGCGAGCTGCATGTCGCCGAAGGCTGCCTGTACTTTGGCGACCGTGAAGATCTGACTGAGATGGCCGGCAATTTGCTGGACAACGCCTGTAAATGGGCGCAGCACCGCATTCGCCTGAACGTCGAGCGCGTCGCCGCACCGCAGGCACGGCGCGATGGACTGACACTCGTGGTCGAAGACGATGGGCCCGGCATTCCGGCCAACGAACACGGTCATGTGCTGGAGCGGGGTGCACGCCTGGACGAACGAGTGAGCGGGCAGGGGATCGGATTGTCGGTCGTGCGTGAACTGGTGCAACTCAACGGCGGCACGGTCACGATCGGCACCTCGGAACTGGGCGGCGCACGCATCGAAGTGCGACTCCCGCCGGTATGAAAGTGAATGGTCAGAAGGGAATGCCGCTTGCCCTGGCAGCTTCGGGCGATATGCTTGCGCGCCTCGATGACGACCCCCGGTCCCTGCGACCCTCGTTAATTCACCGCAGCCACCATCCCGCAATTTCCTCATGTCTTCCGATCTGGCCGTACTCAATCAGTCGCTGCTCGCCCTGCGCGAACGACTCCAGCTCACACGCCTCGCCGACCGCCCACGACTGTCGCGCGAACTGGACCGTCTGTTGGCGCGTCGTCCGGCGCACGGCGATGCTTCGGCTGCCGTCAGTGCGCTGCAATCGGCTATCGAACAATCAGCCCAGCGCGTGGCGCGATTGCGCGAACTACCGCTGCGGCTCGAATTCGACCCAGCGCTGCCCATCACGGCGCACCGCGAGGAAATCCAGGCGGCGTTGGCGAAACATCAACTGCTGGTCGTGTGCGGTGCGACCGGCTCCGGCAAGACGACGCAGTTACCCAAGATCTGCATCGAAAGTGGGCGTGGTACGCAGGGTCTGATCGGCCATACGCAGCCGCGGCGCATCGCGGCACGGGCGCTCGCGAACCGGCTCGCGAGTGAACTGGGCACCAGCGTCGGCGGTGCCGTGGGCTACCAGGTGCGCTTCACCGATCGCACCGGACCGGACTGCCGCGTGAAGCTGATGACCGATGGTATCCTGCTGCGCGAGCTGGAAAACGATCGGCTGCTGCGGCGGTACGACACGCTCATCATCGACGAAGCTCATGAGCGTAGTCTGAACATCGATTTCCTGCTGGGCGTGTTGAAACGCCTGTTGCCGCAGCGACCTGAACTACGCGTCATCATCACTTCTGCAACGATCGATCCACAGCGATTCGCGGATTTCTTCGGCGGCGCGCCTGTCATCGAAGTCTCCGGACGCGGTTATCCGGTAGCAGTGCACTATCGGGCGCTGGCTCGCGATGCGACAGACGAAGACGACGGGCCCGATGAGCTGACGCTGCCCGAAGGCGTGATCGCGGCCGTGCATGAACTCGACCGAACCGCGCGCGGCGACACGCTGGTGTTTCTGCCGGGCGAACGACAGATTCGCGATGTCGAAGCAGCCATCGGCAAAGCGCGGCTGCATCACACTGAAGTGCTGCCGCTGTATGCGCGGCTGGCGACTCGCGACCAGGAACGCATTTTCCAGCGGGGCTCCGCGCGACGCATCGTGCTGGCCACCAATGTGGCGGAAACGTCGCTGACGGTGCCGGGCATCAAATATGTGATCGACAGCGGACTGGCGCGCATCAGTCGCTATAGTGTGCGCGGCAAAGTACAGCGACTGCCCATCGAGCCGATTTCGAAGGCCAGTGCCGATCAGCGCAAGGGCCGTTGCGGGCGCGAGTCCGACGGTATTTGCATCCGCCTGTTCGCAGAGGACGACTTCGAACGGCGCGAAGAGTTCACACCGCCGGAGATCCTGCGCACCAATCTCGCCAGTGTGATCCTGCAAATGGCGGTGCAGGGACTGGGCGAACCGGAGGAGTTTCCGTTCGTCGATCCGCCCGACACACGACAGATCAACGACGGCTATCGACTGCTGCAGGAGTTGAAAGCCGTCGATGATTCGCGACGGGTGACGGCGCTGGGCAGGCAGATCGCTACCCTGCCGGTCGATCCGCGGCTGGCGCGCATGCTGATCGCGGCGAGCCATCTGGGATGTGTGGCCGAGATGCTGATCCTGACTGCATTCCTGGCATCGCAGGATCCGCGCGAGCGGCCGCAGGATGCCCAGGCGCAGGCCGATCAGAAACACGCGGCCTTTGCCGATGGGCGTTCGGACTTCATGACCGTGTTGAACCTGTGGAAGGCATTTCGCGAGCAAAGCGAGCAACTGTCCAACAGCCAGTTGCGTAAATGGTGCCGCGAGAATTTCCTGTCCTACATTCGAGTGCGCGAATGGCAGGAACTGCATCGTCAATTGAGCGACACCAGTGCGGAGTTATCGCTCAACGTCAATTCCGCACCCGCCGACTACGCGCAATTTCATCAGGCCGTGTTGACCGGCTTTCT
>JAIBJL010000048.1 GCA_020029545.1 Gammaproteobacteria bacterium | reverse complement strand
CCGGTCGGTACTCACAGGATTCACTCGGCGTATACCTGCGGCAACCACGCCAGCCGATGCCGCCGGTAACGGCCGGAGACGAGACCGTGCGATCGCTCGCACGCTACCTGCTGGCAACGTATTAGTTGAACGGGAGAGCACGTCATGAAATTCAGAGTTGCAGGAATTCCTCTGTGGGTGACGATATACGCCGGTTTCTTCATGATTTTCAGCACGGTGCTGGGTATCCGTGCACTGATCGATCCGACTACGGCCCTCGGCTACTTCCCGGGTGCTGAAGGAATGGGACTGGCGTGGGGCGGCCGGAACGCGGGTATCGGGCTTGCCCAAGTGGTTGCCTTCTTTACCGGGAGCCCGGCGGCCTACGCTGCGGTATTTCTCGCCTGCACGTTGCGAGAGATTGGTGACCTGTTGTCCTCTCTCGCGGGACCTCCAAGCACCGAGTACATCGCCATCGGCGTCCTTGCCGTAGTGGAATTCATCGCGTTTCTCTTGAGCCTGCGGGCCGCGATCAAGGCAAAGACTCGCGCGGAAGTGCTGTGATGAACGCGATGAAGCGAATCCTGAAACACGTCTTGTGGATCATCCCTTCCCTGCTGGTCGTTATTGCAGTGGGTCTCGCGACATATACGGCACAGACGAAGGCGAAAGAGGACGGCTACCATGCCGGGCTCTCAAAGATCCTGCAGGTCCAGAGCAAGACATTTCAGGATCAGACCGAGATGCCGGTCAGGGTTGCGTGCCGCGGCGCCGGCATCTCCCCGCACATCCAGTGGTCCGGTGCACCGTCCGGAACACGATCGTACGCGCTGATTGCAACGGATTGGGATGCTCCAGCGCCGCAAGTGCGGCTGTTTCCAGTCACACACTGGGTCCTCTACAACATCCCGAACAGCGTTACGGAGATTCCTGAAGGTACCTCCGCGGCAGCGATTCAGAGACAAAACGGCACCGCGAACACAAGTGTTGTCGGCGCCCCGGAGTTCACGCCTCCGTGTCCTCCCATGGGTCGACATCAATACCGATTTCGCGTGTACGCGTTGGACGTCGATCAGCTACGACCCGCCGGTGACAGTCGAGGAGCCGTCTTCGAAGCGATGTCCGGGCACATCCTCGCCTACGGTGAGTTGATCGGGCTCAAGTCGCCGTGAATAAAACTGCCATGGCATCGTCCTCAAGACGGTCGCCGTGATTGCAGGGAGCTTCGCGCTCGTCAGTGGTGGAAGACGCGCGATTTGCGCCGATAGATCCAGGCGCAGATGCAGACTCGAACGCCCGCTCAGTCATCGCAGGGCGATGCGATCGAGTGCGTGGTGATTTCCAGAGATGAGCGCGACGTTCGCTAGCCGATCGAGCCGTGCGGTGCATAGCAGCCCACCGACTAAGAACGAGGCAGGCTCCCGCCATCGCGCGCAACATACAGCACGGTTACCGGGGCACCGCCGATCTCCTGCTTGTGATAGAAGGCCTCGCTGTAGCGGCCCTCCATCAATACGGCCCGCAATGCCTCATCGCTGCTGATCTGCTGTGCCGCAATTTCCATCCTGCAGAGACTGGCAACACATTGCAGATCCACGACAGTCGCTTTGTCGCCCAGCACTTGCGCAAGTGATTCGCCTATCCGCTGCGTCGAAGCCTGATCGATTCCCTCTGATCGAAGCTGCCGCTCCATGGGCGCGGTCGTGGTCTGCACGTATTCGCGCTGGCGCTCCGCCATCAGTGCGTTGTCGGTGAGAAGCCGCGAGTCGCTGCCGGATTGATCCGCCACTTCCTCTCGCGCAGCCGCGACATTTGTCTGCAATTACTCCGCGTCGAGGTATCGCGATGTGGCGGTTCGAAGTGCACCCGTCACCAACAGCGATACGGGCGCTAATAACGTGGCAACAAACAACCAGAAAGCCGCCGGGCCGCTGCCTTGCCCGTGCGCTAGTCCGGCCACATTCACGACGCTGCCGGCCAGCGACGCGGACAAGGCCGTGCCGACCAGCTGAACTGTCATGATCGATGCCGCAGCGAGATCGCTCTCAACGGGTAAGGCACGCTGGATAACGCGCGTGGCGAGATGCGGCCACGCCATTCCCACCGCGCAACCCACCATCATGAGCGCAATGACCATTGGCGCAATGCGCCACCACACGCCACTGCTGCCCAATGGCAGCAGCGCCAGAATCGTCGCCAAGCCGATGATCGACAACCAAGGCGAAACCCGCATCAATAGCTCCGCGCGCGCGGCGTTGACACCGGATGCTGCCACCGCGCCCGCCGTCCATCCGGCCGACATCGTTGCGGCGACAAAGCCCGCCGCCAATACCCCAAGGCCGTGCAGTTCCTGCAAAAAATACGGCACAAAAATTTCGCTGCAGGTCACGGTCACGGCCAACAACGCCATCGATACATACAACGAGCGCAAGGCTGAACGACCGAGCGAGTCGCGCGGTAGCAGGCGCACGCTTGCGCGGCGCTCGTAGCGCCATAACTGAACCAACAACGTGCCGGCGATAACGAGTGCCGCGAGCTTGCCGGCCACGCTCGCCACCACACTGGCCATCGAGATGACCAACACTGCTGCGCTCAGTAGTGTCAATTGCATGGCCGGCAGCGCCGTTGCAACCGATCGAGTCCGAACCTGGGCTGGCAGCAGCGGCAAGGCCATGCCGGCAAACAGCAGCGCGATAGGCGCGAGACTGGCAAAGGCGGCACGCCATATCCCCAGCTCGGCAAACGCGCCGCCCAATGCCGGTCCCAACAAGGTGGCAACACCCCACATGCCCGACACCAACGCCATCGTACGCGGCCACAGCGCGGGCGCGAACAACAGATGAATCAACGCGTAGGGGAGCGCGAGCAACAGACCACCGCCAAGGCCCTGCGCGAAGCGCCCGGCGATAAAGGCCGGCATCGCCGACGCAGCGGCACAACCCAGGCATCCCGCCGCAAACACCGCTGCCGCAAGCAGATATGCCATGCGACAGCCGATGCGCCGCAGGCAGTAAGCACAAAGTGCCGAGCCCAGAATGGAACCGACGACAAACAGTGAGGTGTTCCAGGCGTAGTAGTCGATGCCGCCGATCTCGCGCACGACCGATGGCAGCAACGTTGTGGCCAGATACAAATTGATGGCATGCAGCGCCACACCGACGCATAGCGCGACGATACGCAGACCATCGGCACCGCGTAGCAGTGTCCGCCATGAAGCGTCCGATGCCGAGGTGAGTGAATCTTGCGCAGTCACAACGGCTGCAATCCCGCCAGTTTGTCGGGATTGCGCACGATGTAAAACGCCGCGACACAACCTTGCGCGTCCCAGGCAAGGCTCAGCGTCGCAACGGCTTCATTGCCGTCGCGCAACATCACGCCGCAAGCGCCGTTCAACTCCGTTTCATGCCACTCGTAGGCCTGCCAGTACTCGCGCAACGGCCCGACGATGAACGCGAGCACTGCCGCACGGCCGTGCAATGTCTCGCGCAACGTGGGCACCTTGCCGCCGCCGTCGGCGCATAGCGTGACTTCATCCGCCAGCAGTCGCGCCAGTGGATCGATCGCACCATCGGCAATCGCGTGACGGAACGCGTCAAGCAACAGCGATTGCCGTTCACGCGCGGGCGCATAATCGCTGCGCTCGCGTCCGACGCTGTCGCGTGCGCGTGAGACCAGCTTGCGGCACGCCGCCTCGTTGACCTCGAGCATGGTCGCGATGTCGCCGTAGTCGAGTTCGAAAATGTCATGCAGCAGATAAGCGGCGCGTTCCTTGGGAGCCAGACGTTCGAGGAGCAGCAGGAAGGCCGTGGATAGCGACGATGAGATTTCGACGGCCAGTTCGGGCGTGCGCTCGTCCAGCCCTTGAATGGGCTCGGGCAACCAGGTGCCGACATACTCCATGCGCGTGCGCTGCGCGGAACGCAATATGTCGAGGCAATGCCGTGTGCACACACTGGTGAGCCAGGCTCTCGGGTTGGCGAGCGCGGGGCGATCGGCGTCGCGCCACTTTAAATACGTGTCTTGCACGACGTCCTCTGCTTCGGCGCGCGTACCGAGCAGTCGATACGCCAAGCCGAACAGGAAGCGACCACTGTCCTCGAAGGCTTGGTCGGAATGGATTGAATCCATCATTGTCAGTGATTCGATACGTTGATGCGGTTCCACAGGTTGATCATCGCAATCTCCATCGTCAACGCGCCGATCTGCGCCTCGCTGAAGTGCTCGCGCAGTTGCGCACGCAGCGCCGCGTAATCCGTATCGAGCGAGAGCGTAGTCAGCGCTTCGGTCCAAGCCAGCGCAGCGCGCTCGGCGGGAAGGAAACACTCGACATGCCGCCATACGACTAGACGATCCAGACGCTCATTGGTTTCGCCATCAGTCCGGGCTTCGCGGGTGTGCATATCGACGCAGTAAGCGCAGGCATTAATTTGCGAGGCGCGTAACTGCACCAGGTGATGCACGGTTCGCGGCAGCGCTACGCTGTCGATGCGTCCGTGCACCTGTTCCAGCGCGCGGTAAACGGTGGGAACGATGGCGTGATACTCGATGGCAGTGGCGCTGTGCATGTGAATCTCCACGCAAGTGAACGGTACACTTACATGACGATCCAGGGACCGACGTTGTGACGTGAAAGGCCGTGGCAGCCTATCGGATTTAGGACTGACCGGTGGCGTACTGTGGCTGGCTACTGGATTGCAGCCGGCATGGTTGGGCGGCGAGTGGGCGCGGGTGGTCTGCTGACGACACTGTGGACGCTGCTGCGCCACGGACGTCCGTGGAAGAAGAATAGATGGCCCCCCCTCCGAAAGGAGGGGGGGCCATCAGCGTTTACGCCGCTATCCGTCGGTTAGTATTTGTACTCGAATTGCAGGCCATAGGTTCGCGGCCGAATGACCGCGCCATAGTCCGGCGCGGGTGCCGGCGCGAACGACACTAACGTCTGCGCAAATGGCTCGGGCTGGTGACCCAACTCATCGGTCGCATTGTCTACGTACAGCGTGGCACTCCAGTGCTTGGGAGCTTCGATCGTGAAACCGGCGCGTACCAGCGTCATGGCGTCGGCCACAAACTGTGCTCCGTTAATGGGACTGACGCCGGTAATCTGTTCGTCCGTGTAATTGGCCGACGCCGACAGCCGACTGCTGTAGCCGCCACCGCCCAGCTTGATGGTGTAGGCAATGCTTGCCCCCGCAGTGGTCTTCGGCGAGTCCGCGCGACGGCCGCCCTTCGGGTACAGGACGACCCCACCGCTGATCACGTCTGTGTCGTACGTGAGATCGTTCCAGCCGACGTTGAGCCCCAGCATCAGCGATTCGACAGGTGCGTACATGACAGCGAAATCAACGCCAACACCGCTCAACGAGTCCCCGTTCTGGAACAAAGGAACCAGACCTACGGAGGAGACCAGCGCTGTTTCGATCTGCGGGTCCTGCCAATCGATGTAGTAAACGGCGGCATCGAAGTTCAGCCGGCCGCCAAGGGTGGTCGCCTTGCCGCCAATTTCGTAGTTGGTGAGGGTATCAGGATTCGCTGGCTTGGGATCCAGGCCAGCCCCCCGGGCCAGATCAGCGACCTGGAAACCCTGGAAGAGACCGCTGCGGAAGCCCTTCGAATAGCTTGCATACAGCGTGGCGTCGTTATTCGGATGCCAGGTCGCCACGACTCGGGGGGTCGTCTTCGTGAAAGTCTTTTCGAATGATTGCAATCCTCCGAGCGGGATGCCGCTCGGGACCGGCGCGCCATTCACGTCCACTGCAGTACTGCGCGAGGATTCCTCATTCAGGACCTTATCCCTGAAATAACGCAGGCCGGCGGTCAGCTCGAACTGGCCGTCCGCGAACACGCGGGTGAGTTCGCCGAAGCCGGCTATGGACTTGGATTCGATGAAGTAGATGTCGTTAGGCGGCGTGTCGCTCCCTTGATTGTTGTTGTCCTTGCCCCTGCGGTACATGGAACCCACCGTCCAGCGCCACGGCCCGTCCCCCACGGAGTTCAGCACCAGCTCTTCGGAGAAGACCGTGCTGCTGCTACGGACAATTGTCCTGATGGGGTCGTAGAAAACGGTCGGTGGCTGAATATTGGTATACGTGCGGTCGAAGATGCTGTTGCTCGTGTAGTCGAAATAGCTGGTCGTGCTCTTGATCGCCACCACACTGGCGTCGTAGTTGAGATCGAGGGTATAGCTGTCGAAGTCGACGTTGCCGGGTTCGTCATACCCGACGTACTCGGGATGGGCCGGTGCAAAAGGAAAACTGCCCTGTATGGGTTTGGAGGAGACGTTATAGCCACCATCGTCGGAAAATGACGGCGCACCGATATCGGTGCGCGAGAACCAGCCGGTGAAACCCATCGTGAAATTGTCGGTGAGCTTGGCTGCAAGCTTCACGCGCATATTGGATTTCTCCGTGTCGTTGGCGTCCTCTTGTCCCAACAACGGTTTGTCGATCCATCCGCCAAGCTCCTGGTAGCCGAGCACGACACGTGCTGCAAACCTGTCCTGGATCAGCGGGATGTTGAATGCCGCGTCGCCTGTATAGCTTTCGCTGCCATGATCCGTGCTCGCAAGCGAACTACGCGCCTTGAATTCAAAGTCTTGAAAATTCGGATTTTTGGTCAGGATACGCACCACGCCATTCAGGGCGCTGGCGCCATACAGTGTGCCCTGCGGACCGCGCAATACCTCCACCCGATCGAGGTCATAGGGATTGGCATCCGGCGCGAAAGAAGCCTGGGCCCGTCCGAACGGGGTGCCGTCCATGTAGTACGCCGTCGTACCCGAGCCGACGCCCGCTGCGGAAACGCCGCGGATTGCGATGGTCGGAATTCCGCCATTGCGCGCGCCGCCATTGGTGACCGGCGCGAATACGCTGGGCACACGAGTCAAGGCTTCCGAGACACCGTGATCGGCAGAACGGTCGAGCGCCTCGCCACCCAGGACGGTGATGGAGATGGGTACGTCCTGCAAACGTTCTTCGCGCTTCTGCGCGGTGACCACGATTTCTTCGAGAGTCCCTTCCGAATTGCTGGAAACCTGGGCATTTACCGATGGTGCAAAGGCGGCAATCGACAAGCACGTTACGGCCGTGCTGACTAATGGACGCATAATCCCCCCTGAATACGAAGTTAGTTCTTTAAAGGATCAGATCATCGAATCGAGACCCGCGGCCGGCAAGAGGTACCCCCCAGAGTTCAGATCCCCATCCGTACTCTGCCGCAGAGGTTCGAGTATGCAACGGGCGGATAGGAGATTCAAACCGCCTGTTCCATCCGAGTGTAAGTAGTCAACGCCGCATCGAGCGCTGGTGGAGAGTTGAACGGCGCCCAGGGCGCTGTTTGACGCAGATCCACGATTATCCGGCTTGTATAATTTTGCGCGCCACTGTCGCTCCCAAAGCGAATGAGCATTTTGGAGTAACCAAGACCTGGGACTCTGACCGAGCTCTGAATCAGGCACAGTGAGCAGTGGAGAGTACGGGTATCATCCGACGCAAGGCTATCGCGACTTCGACAGCGCCCCATTGCTGGTTGAAACAGGCGACTTGAAGTTCAGCGGGTGTATTACTTCTAATTAGTGTGACGGAGGGAGAAACGCCACACGTCAAGTACGAACCCTCTCCCCAATAAGAATTCGAAATTCCGTCCGAACGGTGTCATGTGAAAAATCCCCTTCGACCAGGACGATTGGTTCATTCAAATATCTCTTTTTCCGAGGAGCTTCGATGTTGTCCTTATTGACGAGAGCGAGCATCGCCAACCGTGCGGTGGTCGCACTGCTCACCGTCCTGATTGTGGTGAGTGGTTTCTTCTCCCTCGATGCTTTGAGACAAGAGCTGTTGCCTCGCTTCGCGGCTCCTCAATGGACGGTGCTGACAATGGTGCCTGGCGCGAGCCCGGGGGTTGTCGACAAGCAGGCCACCCTTCCGTTGTCGCGTGCCGTGCGGCAAGTTGAGGGTGTTGACTCGGTGACCGCCACTTCATCGAGCGGCGTGTCGGTAGTTTCACTGACCACGAATTTCGGACTCGATCAGGACAAGCTGAAGGCCAACGTGCAGGACGCTATCGACGCCACGGCTCCACTGCTGCCGTTGGGTGCTGTAGTAGTCAGGGTCGCCAGCGGCGGCCCTGGGGATATGCCGGCGATGACACTGACGGTGTCCTCCGAACTTTCGCCAGCCAGCCTGCGGGAGCGGCTCACGACTGTCGCGGTGCCCAGGTTGCGCGGCATCTCCGGGGTGCGAGAGGTCACGGTGAGCGGTGGCACCACCCAGCGGGTCACGGTCACGCCCGACATGAAGGCACTGGCTGCGCATGGCCTGTCTCTCCAGGCGATCTCTCAGGCATTGCAGTCCAATGGGACGCAGCTGCCGGCAGGCGCCCTCGTCGAGAATGGTTCGATCGTCGGTGTCCAGGTTGGTGAGGCTCTCTCCTCAGTGCATGACATGGAGAATCTCCCGCTCTTGCCTTCTTCGGCTCCGCCCTTCCCAGGAATGACGGGAATGAAGAACGGGATTGCCCCGCCCTGGATGCCGGGAGCAGCACCAGGCGGCGCGCCTCCCGGCCTGGGTGCAGTACCCCCCAGCTTGAACGCCCGGGCTCAGGTGTTGCTGGGCGACGTCGCCGAGGTGACGGTGGCCGACGATCCTGCGGTCTCGATCACGCGAGTGAATGGCGAGCCGGCGGTGTCGGTCCAGATCACCGCGAGCAGCGCCGCTGACCTGGTCAGCTTGTCCCACAATGTGAATCGCGTACTCCCCGGGATCGAGCAGGCACTGGGGAGCAACACCAAAGTCGTCGTGGCCAGCGATCAGGCGCCCCTTATCTCCGAGTCGCTGCAGCATCTGTCGATCGAAGGCGGCCTCGGTCTGCTGTTCGCAGTGATGGTGATCCTGCTGTTCCTGCGTTCGGGTCGACCGACCGTAGTGACCGCGATCTCGATCCCGCTTTCGATCATGGCCACGTTCATCGGCCTGTACCTTTGGGACTATTCCCTCAACATGTTCACACTCGGAGCGCTCACCATCGCGATCGGACGCGTGGTGGACGACTCGATCGTGGTCATCGAGAACATCAAGCGCCACACCGGCTACGGCGAGGGCAAGGTCAAGGCCATCCTGGACGGCACGAGCGAGGTGGCTGCTGCCATTACCAGTTCGACGGTGGCGACGGTCCTGGTATTCGTGCCGATCGCCCTGGTCGAGGGGTTCGTGGGCCAGCTGTTCGGGCCGTTCGCGTTGACGATCACCATCGCGATGCTTTCTTCGCTGGTGATCGCGCTCACCATTGTTCCGGTGCTGTCCTACTGGTTCCTCAAAGTGCCGGTGCCTGCTGACAGCCCGCTTCCAGCTGTCCCGAGTCCGGCGCAGCAGCAGTCACTGCATCACGAGGATGAGGACGAGAACCTGCTCCAGCGCTACTACATCCCGATTCTGCGCTGGACGATGCGCAGGCCGGCCGCCGTCATCCTCGCCGCTGTCATGCTCCTCGGCGGCTCGCTGTTGCTGCTGCCCCACCTTGGAGTTGCGTTCCTCGGTGACACGGGTGAGACCACGATCAGCGTCTCCCAGTCCTTCGACTCCAGCCTGACCCTGGACGAGGTGACTGCGAAGATCACCGGCATCGAGGCCCTGATGCACCAGATCTCCGGAGTCACCGACGTGGTGGTCACCGCAAGCCTGGCCGGCGCCGGGCCCGCGAGCGCAGCGCCACCCGGCCCACCCGGTGAGGCGTCGGGTGACACCACTGCCCGCTACACGGTGGCCACCTCGGAGGGTGCCGACATCACCGAGATCGAGAACAGGCTGAAGAACGCCCTGAGCAATCTCCCGGAGGCCGACTCCATCACCGTGGGGACCACCCCCCCGGGGGGTATTGGCGGATCGTCGGTCGACGTGAAAATCACCAGTGCTGACGAGTCGGTGCTTGAAGAAGCCACCAGGCGGGTCAATCAGGCTCTTGCGGACGTCCCACACACCACCGACATCAGCAACAATCTGGCGGCTGACCAGCCGACGTTGCAGGTACAGGTGGATCGGGCGAAGGCTGCCTCCTATGGACTGTCCGAGCAGGCCGTGGCCGGGATCGTAGCCTCCGCAATGACACCGCGAGCGGTCACCAGCGTGACGATCGGGGACACCAGCATGGCGGTCTATGTCGTCGGCCCGAAGGTCGACACCCTGGCGAAGCTGAAGGCACTTCAGCTGGCGCCCGGCGCACCGCTCACTCTCGCCCATGTGGCGACGGTGAAGGAGATTTCCGGGCCTTCCAGTGTCTCCCGCTCAGGCACCGACTTGGTTGCTACCGTCTCCCTCACCCCCGAGGAGGGAGAACTCGGTACCGTGCAATCGGCCGTAAACGAGCGACTTGACGCTCTGGACCTGCCGGAGGGCGCGAAGATCTCGATGGGCGGTGTGTCCGAACAGCAGTCCGAAGCGTTCAGGCAGCTGGGGCTGTCGATGCTGGTCGCGGTCGGCCTGATCTTCATGCTGCTGGTGGCGATCCTACGTTCCACGGTACAGCCATTCATTCTGATGATCTCCATCCCGTTCGCCGCAATCGGGGCCATCGGACTGCTGTTCATCACCGGAACACCGCTGGGTGTCGCTGCAATGATCGGCATGCTGATGCTGATCGGCATCGTGGTCACCAATGCCATCGTGCTGATGGACCTGATCAACCAATACCGGCGGAGTGGGCAGAGCGTGAAGGACGCGATCATCTACGGCGCGGGTCGCCGAGTACGTCCGATCGTCATGACGGCCTTGGCGACGATTTGCGCCCTGCTGCCAATGGCGTCCGGCGTCACCGGAGGTAGCGGATTCATTTCCAAAACGCTGGCCATCGTGGTGATCGGCGGCCTGATCTCGTCCACTGCTCTGACCCTGCTGTTGGTGCCGGCGATCTACCAGAGCGTCGAAGGCTGGCGCGAACGCCGCCGGACCCAGCGCGAGCAGCGAGTACCGCCGCTTGCTGCCTCGGCCGGGACGACGGAATCCTGATTGGAGCTGGATCGATTCATGGGCAGGAGGGCTATCCGGTACCCGTACGACGACTACCGGAAGTCGCAGGGAATCGCGGTGTAGCCCCTCCCCCCGAGCCCCGGGGCGCTCGCCTACGCGAGCGCTTTCGAATACAACGCCAGCAGGCGGCTCCAGGCTCTCTCGGCCTCTTGCGCGTTGTAGATGGGAAAGTCGGGCAGGCACCAGCCGTGCGGGCCCGCATACACCTCGATCTCCGCCGGCACGTTCGCCTTGGCGAAGGTTTCCTTCAGCACGTTCTTTTCCTCCGGCGCGCCCTTGTCGTCGTTCGCCGAAATTGCAATCAGCAGCGAGGCCTTGGTCGTGGCCGCGAGCGTATGCGCGCTGTCGGGGTCCGCCGTGACGAGCTTGTAGCCGTGGAAGGACGCCGCCGCACCGATGCGCTCGGGCGCCGCCGCCGTGGCGCGCAATGCGCTTGTGCCGCCCATGCAATAGCCTTGCGTGCCGATCTTGCGGTTCTTCGCTACCGAGGGCTGCTGATCGAGCCACGCCACGAACGCCTGGGTGTCGATGCGATCCGTCTGCGCGCTCAGCGTCTGAAACAGCGGCATCACGTCCTTGAAGGGCGTGCCCGCCGGACCCGTGGGGGCGACCGGCGCCTTCTTGGAGCGATAGTACGAGTTGACCACCAACACCGAATAACCCTGCTCGGCGAGCCGCTTGCCCATCTGCCGCAACGCCGGCCGCAGGCCGAAGATGTCCGGCCAGAACAAGATGCCCGGGGCGGTGCCACTGGCCGGATGCACGAAATAAGCGTCGCACGTGCCGTCCGGCGTCTTGATGGCAACCTCCGACTCAATCACGCTGGCCGCGCCCGCCGCGCCCGAAGTCTGCGGCAGCAGCATGGCCACGGCGAGCCCGCCCAGCAGCATGCCGGATTGCCGGCGCGTCATCAGCCCCAGCCCTTCGAGTTCCTTGCGGTGGTCTTCAAAGTGGTCTCGATCGCACATGCGCGCTCCTTAAACTTGCTTCCGGCGAGAAGATGTTGACGGAAATTCTGCTAAAGCCCGACTGAAAAAAAGCCGGGCCATTCTTGGTGTTTTCATTTCCATTGTGGGTGCAAAGCTCAATCCGGACTCAATGGCCTGGACTGAAACCACCCATAGTCAGTATCGGCGCAGACGCCTGCGCCATGCAAGTCATCGGACACGCTCTCCCAACGGGATACGCTCCCGCATGCAGCGCTCAAATTGTCAGCCATTCGTCGCCCGGCATGATCCGTTTCATGAACTGGTCGAACAGCGGCACTGTGAATGCCGTGTCCCCGTGATTGGGGCTCCAGATCATGCCTTTGGCAATGAGTTGATTCCGTGTCGGTCCCAGGCTGGTTACCTTGCGATCGAGCTTCTCTGCTATGTCTCCCGAGCGATGAGGGCCTGGCCCGAGTTCAGCCATCGCCCGTAGATAGCGCTTTTCCGCGGGCGTGAGACGATCGAAGCGAACCCGGAAAAAACTCTCATCAAGCGCTGCGGTGGCTATCTTTGAAGCACATTCGACATCCTTTTCGGTGATCGGTGATTCAGCCGCCGTGTCCCACGAGTGCTTGCCCCACTCCTGGAGAAAATACGGGTAGCCGTGAGTGTGCCGAACGACGCTGTCCAACGCCGTTGGTGTTACGTCAACACCCTGATCTTTCGCTGGCTTGGCAATAGCAATGCGCGCCGCATCGGCGGGTAACGGTCCGATTTCCGGAAACTCAAAGAGACGCTCCGCATAGGACTTGGCGTGCCCCATCTGTCCACGCAGCTGCGGCAATCCGGCACCGACGAGCACTACTGGAAGACGGCGCTGCGCCGTGCGGTGTAGTGCCGTGATCAGCGCGGCGAGTTGCTCTTCTTGCACGTATTGCAACTCGTCGATGAACAACACGAGCGCCGTGCCGGCCTTTTGAGCAGCTGTTCCCACAACCTCCAACAATGCCTGCAGGTCATGCTCAAGATCGCCGTTGTCGGCCAATCCCGGCTCCGGATCGAAGTCGAGGCCGACCTCGATATCCTCATATTTGATCTTGAGCACCTTTGCAAAACCGGCAAGACCACGCAGCGCACGGATCGCCAAGTCTTTGGCCTTTTCGTTGCGTGATAGCTTGAGCAATGCAATGCGTAATTCCGGTGCGAGCAACGCGGGGAGTGATCGCTGCTCAGGTGCCTCGACACGCACCGCGTGCAAACCACTGGCCTCGGCATCCTCGCGCATGCGATCCAGCAGCACGGTTTTGCCGACGCCTCGCAGCCCCACGAGCAGCACGCTCTTTGTGGGCAGGCCGCGCCGAACGCGTTCAAGCGCGACACGAACGGTTTCACGCAGGGCGTCGCGACCTGCAAGTTCCGGAGGGGGCGTGCCCGCGCCAGGAGAAAAAGGATTCCTTATAGGGTCCATGCGAAACGGAAGTTATACGAATATTACGAGGTTTACAATATTCCTATAATTTCACTAATCTTACTCAAAACATTGGCCGAGTCTGGCACGGCTTTCAGCAATGGGGCGGCTCCCCACCGGTTTCTCAGGTTCCGCCGGCCGGCATGATAACGCCGCGTTAAGCGCGTCCCGGTGGACCCGCTTGTCATTGCCTGGGTGGCGGCGCGGGCAGACCACGGCTAACCTCGAGCGCTCCAAGGTCACTAGCCGCAGCCCCCCCCATGCAATACACCGCCGCAAGCAATCTCCTCATGGCCATGACCGTTGGAGTGCTCGCGCTGTTGGACGCGGCCCCGCTGCGCGCCGCAGACGATGCAGCTGCGGTTGCAGCCGTCATCCAGGAATTGCGGGTGCAGGAGGATGCAACCGCGGTGCGCGAACGCAAGAACTGGCGCCCGCCGCAGAAGATCGTGGTACTGCTGGGCAATGCTGCCCAACTCGAAGGCGCGGCCCCGGGAGCGCAATTGATTCCGGTATCCAGCATCGCTGCGGCGCGCGCCGCAGCGCGGGATGCTGATGTGCTCGTGGGACTCAACCACACGGGCGTCTGCGACCGCGAACTGATCGACGGCGCGCGGCAATTGCGCTGGATACTGTCGCTGTCCGCGGGCGTGGAAGAGTGCATGGCCATTCCATCCGTGCGCGAGCGTGACCTGCTGATGACCAACATGCGCGGCGTGGATTCGGCGGCCATCGGCGAGCATGCCGTCGCGATGACCATGGCGCTGGCACGCGGCCTTGATGTATTCATCCACAACCAGTCGCAGGGCACGTGGAATCGCCGGGCCGCGCTCAACTTGCAGGTGCTCAACGGCAAGACCCTGCTGGTGGTGGGGCTGGGCGGCATAGGCACGGAAGTGGCCAAACGCGCGCATGGCATCGGCATGAAAGTGGTGGCCACGCGTAACAGCGGCCGCACCGGACCGGACTTCGTGAGCTACGTGGGACTGGCGGATGAAATGGGCGAGCTGGCCAGGAAGGCCGACGTCATCGTCAATGCCGCTCCGCTCACGCCGCAGACCACGGGAATATTCAACGCGAAATTTTTCGCAACGCTCAAGCCCAATGCATTGTTCATCAACATCGCGCGCGGCCAGAGCGTGATCACCGCGGACCTGGTCGACGCCTTGAAGCAAGGCCGCATCGCCGGCGCCGGCCTGGACGTCGTGGATCCCGAACCCTTGCCCGCCGACCATCCGCTCTGGCGCATGCCCAACGTCATCATTACTCCGCATATCTCATCTGACTCGGACGTGAGCAGCGACGCGCGCTGGCTGCTCGCGCGCGAAAACCTGCGGCGCTACGCGGCCGGCGAAAAAATGCTGTCGGTAGTGGATTTGAAACGCGGTTACTAGCAGCGCAGCGCCGATCTTTGTGTTGTGTCCTGCAGTACTTTTTTTGCGGCTTTCCATCAACGTTACAGATACGTGTTCCGGTCCGCGTCTCGCAAGTACCGGTTGGGTCCGTCTTATTCAGCGGATCATTTCTGACATGCGATAGAGATTTACGCCATCGTCATCGCTTATCGACTGCGTTTCGAGACGATGCGTGTCCGTGTCCGCGGACATCCGGACAGGACACTTCTGTATTTTTAATTTTCGGGACTACATCGGTGGATGATCGCTTCCTTCGTAATCAAGCGTTCGGACCCTTTTCAACGTCCAGCGATCTGATTGCGGGTCGTAGGAGGCTAACCATTCTCCTTCCCTTATCTTGGCTATCTTTGGGTGGTTGCCTATCATATGGGAACCACGGATCACGGAAAGCCAAACACAACCGCCCATCTCTGACTTCCGCGTTATCCAAATACAAAGGCGGCCACCTGGACTCCAGCATCGCATGCCGGAGTCTCGAACTCCAAGTCAACGCAAGTGACACCTGTGTCCAGGTAGTTCCGTTGTCAGATGACCGGTAAACCTCCAGAGGCATCTGCACCCGTTTGTCTGAACTGTAGTCACCGAATGGGCCGAGCACCTTGTAAAGTGCACGTTGGGCATCAGGGCAGATGAACTCAGTTCGAGTTTTCATCTGTATAGATACATTCCGCAAACATGTCCGCATCATACGGGTGAATCTCCCGCGTCGCGTCTGTCGAATTTCCCTGCCCGGAAAGCCGTAGTTCGCACCTTTCTCGATGGCGTTGATCTCGTCGCCGCCGCGCGGGCTCACTAGCGAGTGAAGTCGGCCGCCAGGCCTCGTCCCTGTCCGAAGAAATCATTTGGGTTCGCAGGAGATCGTTCGGGCACGTCCTGATTCAGCCCCCAGTGTTCGACGAGCTGTCCGTTTTCGATCCTGAACTGATCGAATTGAGCTGCCTTTCCGCCACCGCGACGGAGAAAGACCCAGACATAATCGCCTTCGGCCATCATGCGGATGAGTTCATCAGGCCCATCCGGCAGCCGCGTTTCCGCCCGCGCACGGTCCAGACCAGCCAACAGCGCTTCCCGACCATCCTCGATCGTCGCGTCGTGCTGGATGAAATCTTCCGGCATGATCTTGCGCAGCGCAGTCATGTCGCGCGCTGCTTTTGCGTGATAGAACTGCCGGACAACATTCTTGTTGGCCTCGAGTTGCTGAGGCGTCAGGATCTTCGTCACCTGTTGAGGTTGCCTGGTAAAGTCCTGGCGGCCGCGGCCGACCGCGAAATGGTCGTTCCTGTTCTGGCGTCTTTCGTTCACTGCCTCGCCGACTTCCCAGTGTTCCGCGATCTGGCCATCCTGTATGCGGAACATGCACACCCGCACGCGCGTCGTTCCGTCCGGAATCTTCAGCAGCATGTAGGCCCAGACATGATCGCCCTCTGCCAGCACGCGCACGATCTCGTGCGACGGAAGCCGTTGACCCTTTGCGGCGAACTCTTTGGCCATGGTGGTTAACATGGTCAACAGCGGTTCCCTGCGGTCAGGTGTGCTGATGACATGCTGGACGTAATCCTCGCGCTGCATCCGTCGCATGCCTTCGATGTCCAGGCTGTCGTCGTACTCGAAAAGCTTCATGACGGCAGCCTTGTTGCGCTCCAGCTGAGCGCGATCCGGCATGTATGAGCCGGATTGGGCCACAGCGCTTCCTGACGTCAGGAAGCCGATGGACAGAACCGCCGCCGCGACGGTTTTCTTATTCCGCCTCATTTCTGGATTTCAGCCCGTTCACCGATCGGCTGGCCGATCATGCTGCCGTCAGCAAGCCGCGCTCTGGCGAGCGAGCCACCCGGAGCACCGTTCCTCATCGGGTTGATGGTGATCTGCACCTTGTCACCGGGCTTGAAGACGGTTTTCTTGAC
>JAIBJL010000047.1 GCA_020029545.1 Gammaproteobacteria bacterium | reverse complement strand
GCCGGGGCGATCCTGATAGGGGTTGGCGCCGAGAGAACCGGCAAAGGAAATCATGCCCTTGGTCGGCACCACCATCACGACGCCCTGATAGTTCGCCGGGCCGCGACATGAGCCGCCGGTGGTTTCGCAGATGGAACACATCGTGAGATTAGAGGCGACAGCAACACCCGAACCGCCGCTGGAGCCGCTGGTAACGCGCTCGGTGTCGTAGGGATTGCAGGTCATGCCGCCCCAGGATTCACGCGAACCGCCCTGGCCGATGTAAGGACTCTCCACTTTCGCAGCGCCGCCCGGATCGCCGCTGCCGGCGTTGTACTCGGACTCGTGAGCGTGCCCATAGATGATGACGCCCGCCTCGCGCAGGCGCGCCACCAGTGTGGCGTCTTGCGGCGGGGCGTCCATTGCATAATTGACGTCGGCACCTCCGGTGGTACGCAGGTCCGTCGCGTCATAGATGCCCTTGTTGGCCATGGCCACACAGTACAGAGGCATGGCCTTGAGATCGGGATTGCGTCCGTACTTGGCATCCATCGCCGCCGCGGTTTCCAGAGCATCCGGTTGTTTGCGGAATTCTTCGCAACCGGCAGGCGCGCCCGCCGGCAGCGGTTTGCCGGGCGGCGCATCGAACTTGCCCTTGCAGGTGACCGAGCGCTCGCCACGAATATTGAGCACCTCCAGCGCGTTCACCTGACGCGCATTAGGAATACCGACGACCATGCCGTACTGCTGCTGAACCGACGGATCGGACGCGGTTGCTTCCATGCGGCCGAAGTCGGGCTTCAAACCCATGTACTTGTCGAAGTCGGGGACATGCTTGGTAATCGACACCGTGTCGGTCGCAAACTGCACCGGAGCACCGGCGCGGTGGGCACCGAACACCTTGGGCACCTTGGCGCCATCCGCGGTGACCAGCTTGGTGCAGGAACCGTTGTAAGCCTTGGCGCGGGCCACATAGGCCTCGATCACCTGCTTGCAAGTGATCTCGCCGGACTGGATGGCCTTGTGCAGGCCATCCACAGTGGCCTCCTGAAGTTGAAATTCCGCTCTGGCATGGAATGAACAGAGCGCCACGGTCAATACCGCGAAGGCTTTAACGGCAGTTCGCATCGACATGAGTTGACTCCCTTAAGACGGCAAGCAGGCCGCGTCGCGCGAGGTAAGACTGGGGCGACCGGGCTTCTGGTCGGGAGACGCAAACTGGCGGCGTTACCCCAGGTAGGGAGTTGTAATAGCTGCGCATGTTGGCCCGACAGCGGCGTTAATCAGCCATCCTGGCACCGGCTTCCCCTGTGCCGGTGCCGTGAGGCTCGGCAAGGGCCAGGCCTGTGAGATAATCGGCACGTCGCGCAGGCGTATTACGATCAATTTGCCGCACGCGTCGGCTGAGCCGACTACTACAGGGGATCTTGTGAAGACCGAATTACAATTGCAGCTTGACGCACTACACGGCACGCTGCGGCGTACCCAGTCGATCGACGAAGCTACCCGCGACCAGTTGATGGGACTGTTGCCCGAAGTTACACGCCTGCTGGGACAGTCGACCGCAGCGAGCGATGTGCACCCCCTGATCGCACCGCTGGAAACGCTCGCGGTGCGCTTCGAAGCGGATCACCCGGCACTCGGGAATGCATTGCGACAGGTCATCGATGCGCTGGGCAAGGCCGGCTTCTGAATTTCACCGCGTGACGAACAGCATGCTCTACGACACCAGCAATATTTTCGCGAAGATCATCCGCGGCGAGATTCCTGCAGTGAAGGTTCTCGAGGACGAGCGTTGCATCGCTTTCATGGACATCATGCCGTGGTCGGATGGACATACGCTGGTGATTCCCAAGGTGCAGGCCATGGGATTGTTCGACGCGCCGCCGGATGCGCTGGCGGCATTGATCAAACAGACCCAGATCGTGGCGCGCGCCGTCAATGCTGCGTTCCAGCCGGATGGCTTGCGCCTGGTGCAAAATAACTCGCCCGGTGCCGGACAGACGGTATTCCATCTGCACTTTCATATCGTCCCCTGTTACAACGACGTACCGCTGCGCCTCGGCAATGCGGTGATGGCCAACCTAGCCGTGCTGCAGGAACACGCGCAGCGAATCCGCAACGCACTGACATAGAATCGCCTTGCCACCTTCGGCAGGCGCGGAAGGTGTCGAGTGCATCCATCGGGAAACGCATTCGCATTGTCCTGACTACAACACATCAACCTGCACGGGCCCCACATGAGCGACAAGCTGTATCAGGTTCCGGAAGACTTCGCGGCACTGGCACATCTGAAGCGGGCCGATTATCAGCGGCTGTATCAGGAGTCGGTGCGCGATCCGGTGAGCTTCTGGTCACGCATCGGACGACGCATCGACTGGATTCAACCGTACTCGAAGGTCAAGGACACCAGCTTCGATGAAGGCGATTTTCGGATTCGCTGGTTTCATGACGGCACGCTGAATGTGTCCGTGAATTGTCTCGATCGCCATCTCACGCGTCGCGGCGACAAGACTGCGATTATCTGGGAAGGCGACGATCCGCGCCTCACCGAGAAGCTCACGTATCGCCAGTTGTACGAACGCGTCTGCCAGTGCGCGAATGCGCTGCGTTCGCTGGGCGTGCAGAAAGGCGACCGCGTCACGATCTATCTGCCGATGATTCCCGAAGCAGCCGTTGCGATGCTGGCATGCGCCCGCATCGGCGCCGTGCATTCGGTGGTATTCGGCGGATTCTCCGCCGAATCGCTCGCCGGACGCATTGCCGATTGCGGCTCGACCGTCGTGATCACGGCTGACGAGGGCCTGCGCGGCGGCAGGCGAATTGCGCTGAAGGCGAATGTCGACACCGCGCTCAAAGCGCCGGCCTCCGACTGCGTCAAGCACGTATTGGTCGTACGTCGCACGGGCATCCGCCTCGACATGCAGGAGGGTCGCGATCAATGGTTCGAAGCGCTGCTCGCCGGTCAACCACGCGAATGCCAGCCGGAAGTCATGAGTGCGGAAGATCCGCTGTTCATTCTCTATACCTCGGGGTCCACCGGACGACCCAAGGGGGTGCTGCATACCAGCGGCGGTTACCTGGTCCATGTGGCGATGACGCACGAGCTGATTTTCGATGTGCGCGAGGAAGACATTTTCTGGTGCACGGCCGATGTGGGTTGGGTCACCGGGCACAGCTACGTGCTGTACGGACCGCTCGCAAACGGCACGACCACATTGATGTTCGAAGGAGTGCCGAATTATCCGGATTCGGGTCGCTTCTGGCAGACCGTCGACAAGCACCAGGTGACGATTTTATATACCGCGCCCACCGCCATCCGAGCGCTCATGCGCGAAGGCGACGCACCCGTACAAGCCTGGTCGCGCAAATCGCTGCGCCTGCTCGGCAGTGTCGGCGAGCCGATCAACCCGGATGCCTGGGAGTGGTATCACCGCGTCGTCGGTGATGGCCGCTGCCCTATCGTCGACACCTGGTGGCAAACCGAAACAGGTGGCATCCTGATTTCGCCGTTGCCCGGCGCCATCGATCAGAAACCCGGCTCCGCCACGCTACCGTTCTTTGGCGTAAAGCCCGAGATTGTCGACGGCGAAGGCAAGGTGCTGGAAGGTGCCTGCGAAGGCAATCTGGTGATCACGGACAGCTGGCCCGGCCAGATGCGCACCGTGTTCGGTGATCATCAACGCTTCATCGACACTTACTTCAAGACCTTCCCCGGCAAGTATTTCACCGGCGACGGCGCGCGTCGCGATGCCGATGGCTACTACTGGATCACCGGCCGCGTCGACGATGTGCTGAATGTCGCCGGACATCGGTTAGGCACGGCGGAAATCGAAAGCGCGCTCGTCGCTCATCCCCACGTCGCCGAAGCCGCGGCCGTCGGCTTTCCGCACGACATCAAGGGACAGGGCATTTACGTGTACGTCACGCTGAATGTCGAGGCGGCACCGAGTGAGCCGTTGCGTCGCGAACTGCGCGACTGGGTGCGCAAGGAAATCAGCGCCATCGCCACGCCTGATTTTATTCAGTGGGCTCCCGGCTTGCCGAAAACGCGCTCGGGCAAGATCATGCGTCGCATCCTGCGCAAGATCGCGGCGAACGAGCACGATCAGCTGGGGGACATCTCGACGCTGGCAGATCCCGGCGTAGTGGACAATCTGGTGAAGGAGCGGATGAACAAGTCGACCTGACAGGCAGGCGTCTTTTCAGCACTCTCGCTCACGGAAGCGCGATCAGAACAACCGGCCCGCGCCGACCAGTCGCGGTCGATAGTAGTCGTCTTCCAGCGCACGCAATTCGATGGGGCGACCGGTTTGCGGCGCATGTACGAAGCGCCCGGCCCCGGTATAGATCGCCACGTGGGAGACTTCGCGGCCACGCGTACGAAAGAACAGCAGGTCGCCGGGCGCGAGATCGGCCTTGTTTACCGGCGTGGCCGCCCGATATTGCTCGACGGCAGTGCGCGGCACCTCGATACCGATTTCGTGATGCACGTAGCTGACGAGACCGCTGCAATCGAACGAGGTCGGCCCGGCGGCGCCAAAGCGATACGGCGCGCCCAGCAGCGCCACGGCGCGAATGACGATTTCGCTGCCCACCGACGCGCCCGACAGCGATTCAGGCCGGGGCAGTGGCGTTGCGATCGAGTCAGGTCGCGGTAATGCCAGCGTAGTGATTGGAGGCATAGGTTGCGCAGGATGCGAGGCGCAGCCCTGCAGCATCAATCCCCAGGCGAGATATGCCAGGCAAAACAGCTGTGTCGAGGGTCGTGCCATAAGCTCCATTCTTGATTCCCGCGCAAAGCATGCCGCAGTGAAGGCTGAGTTCCAAGCGCTGAACCGGTCATGAACCCTGGGTTAAACTCAGGGCCGCGTGCCGCTTGTTAGAATCTTACATGCTTCGATATCAGCAGCCCGCAAGCGCAACCCACCGCTCCCCAGTCCATGCGCGGCCACGAGACGAGATGCGAACCCGCTTCAGGCGACAACGAATAGCAGCGATATGTATCCTCCTCGGTACTGGCGTCGCAGCGCAGGGCGCCGGACGTGAAGCCTGGACGCAGGTGCGCGCGGATGCGATTCGCAGCCACGTCGAGTTTCTTGCCAGCGACCTGCTGGAGGGACGTGCAGCGGCCTCACGCGGCTACGACATCGCCGCGGCCTATGTCGCAGCAGAATTTCGTCAGTGTGGTCTGACGCCGGCCGGACCGGACTCTTACTATCAGACGGTACCCTTGCTCGAGGCGACCGCGGTACTGCCCGGGTCATCGGCGGAGTTGGTAGTCGATGGCGGGGCCCACAGCTTCGAATACAGTACCGACTACTTGCCGTCGGCGGACTTCATGTCGGCGAGTTCGACCCTGAGTGCGCCGATGACGTTTGCCGGCTATGGCATTGCCGCACCGGAGCTGGGTCATGACGATTTCGCGAACCTCGATCTGCAGGGTCGCATCGCAGTGATCTTCAGCGGCGCGCCGGCGAATTTTCCGCACAATCAGCGCGCATACTTCTCATCGAGCACGACAAAGTACGCAAGCCTGATCGAACACGGCGCGGTCGGTGTCGTGATCATCGACTCGCCGCAGGATGCGCGCCGGATGCCGTGGGAGCGCAGCGTCGCGATGAGCTGGACACCGCAGATGCGCTGGGTGGATCAGAGTGGCAAGGCGCAGCAGACTTTCGAGCAACTCAAGCTGCGATTCCGCTTCAACGACGAAGCAGCGGCCCGTCTGTTCAAAGGTGCCGAACGCGAGTTCGACTCGGTGCGCAGCAATATCGAAGCCGCAACGGTCCCGGGTTTCGCATTGCCTGGCTTACTGACCCTGTCGGCGACGACCGGGTTGCGCCGCACCGAGAGTGTCAACGTTATCGCGGTGTTGCCAGGCAGCGATCCGAAGCTCAAACATGAGTACATCGTGATCAGCGCCCACCTGGATCATCTGGGACGCGGTTCAGCGGTGAATGGCGATGCCATCTACAACGGTGCACACGACAATGCCGTCGGTATCGGCATCATGCTGGAGATGGCCCGTGCATTGAATCTGTCGAACGCGCGGCCGCGTCGCTCGCTGATCTTCGCGGCAGTGACCGCCGAAGAAAAGGGACTGCTCGGATCGGATTACTTCGCCAAGCAGCCACCTCTGCCCGATGGCGACAGGTTAGTGGCGAATATCAACATGGACATGCCGATGCTGTTCACCAATACCGTGGATCTGATCGCCCTCGGCGAAGAACACTCGACGCTCGGCGCGGCCGCGCGCAGCGCGGCCGCCAGCGAGGGCTACCGTCTCAGCGCCGATCCGGCACCCGAAGAAGTCTCGTTTATTCGCAGCGATCAATTTTCGTTTATTCGGCAGGGGATTCCCGCCATCGTGCTGGGCGCCGGTGAACAAGCTCGCGACAATCGCACCGATGCCGCCGCGCTGAAACGCGAGTATCGCGCCAAGCATTACCATCAGCCCAGCGACGACCTGTCATTGCCGATGGATTTCGATGCCGCCGCGGGGCTCGCGCGCGTCGACCTGCGGTTGGTGCTGGACATTGCCAATGCGCCGACTCGCCCTGCCTGGAAGCAAGGCGACTTCTTTGCTGGCAAGTTTCCTCCGAAAGCTCTGCCCTGACATGAAACGACCCATCGGACTCTGACGTGCATGGACGCACGAATGCCGCGGAGCACAGGATGTGCGTGAGCGGCCCTGTCACGAGGGTCGTGGAGCCGAGCCCAAGTTCACAAAGGCATGGGCGTGGCCATTTTCATGACCATGGGCTCCGCTCTCGCCGCGTTCGCGGCGGGGAACATCTGCTGCACATGGATGTGTAAATGCCGTCGGCGCGGTAAGCGCTGGAACGGCCATGTACCCGGATAGCACTCGGTGAGAAACGTTTCATGCTTCGGGGAAGACAGGAAGTCATTTACAGAATGGGGCGCATTCGAAGTGATGCGCCAGTAATCCGTGATGGCCGTCACATCGATTCGGCGCTTGCCTGGTCTTTGCGATGGCAGCCTGCGAATTCCCCTGAACGCACTTTCGGTTACCGTATGGCTCAGTGCCACGCTGGCACGGCCGATATACCGTTCATGGAGATATTGTCATGAGCAGTCAGAAAGCGGCGACGTTGCGAGTCGGCGATCCGGTGAAGCTGAAAGACAGCGATATGGATTTGCGCGGCGATGTGTGGCAGTTGCGCACTGGAGCCTATGTGGTCATCCGCTGGCAGGATGAATGCCGCACGACGCACGCAAACTGGGCCGTCGAACTGGATGAATCGCGCGGCCGCGCGGACTGGAGCCGCAAGCTCTCCAGTGAAGATCGCTGAACTCCGATCACCGCCCCTCGGGGGCTGGTCTGATTCTCAATCGACCAGCTGATTGCGCACTGCGTAGGCAGCGATCTCGGCATTACTGCGCATACTCATTTTCTCGAGGATGCGAGCACGGTAAGTGCTGACGGTTTTCACGCTCAAGCCCAGTTCGTTAGCCATTACCGCCGGAGAAATGCCGCGCGCGATTCGCGTAAAGACCTGTAACTCGCGTTCGGACAACTTGTTGTGAACGGGACCGTCTTCTTCGGAGGCGAACTCCGAAGCCAGCAACTCAGCCACCACGGGTGTGATGTAGCGATGTCCCGTACCGACCGCGCGCACCGCCTTCACGAGTTCTTCGGGCACGATCATCTTCGGAACATAGCCATTCGCGCCGGCACGCATGAGGCGAACGGCAAAACTCCGCTCGGGATGCATGCTCAGCACTAGAATCGCCAGTTCCGGGCGATCGCGTCGCAACTGTTGCAGCAGTTCGATGCCACTCTGTCCGGGCAGCGTGATGTCGAGAACGACAACGTCGACTTCCTGACCGGAATTGAGCAACTCAAGCGCCTCCTCTGCCGAGCCTGCCTCGCCGACCACCTGCAGATCGTCTTCACTACTGAGCATTTCGCGAACACCCGCGCGCAGAATCGCATGGTCGTCGACGATCAGCACTCGAATGGTGCCCTGCAACGGGACATTGCTGTCTCTCACTTCAATTTCCCTTGCGTTCAACATCAGTTGGCCACCTCCGACAGTTCACGATCGAGACCGTGCAGGTCCAGCCCTTGTGCCCGATACGCGTTGAGACGGTTGTAGAGAGTTTTCAGACTCACCCCGAGTAACGCCGCTGCACGGGTCTTGTTTCCACCACATTTCTTCAATGTGGCGGAGATCATCCAACGCTCTGCTTCCGCCAGGCTGGTGCCTACGGCGATGCGCAGGGTCTGTACACCGTTGCCACTCGGGGATTCCATTGGCCTAGTGATGGAAGACTGCAAATCAAGCTCGCGATCGGTCCTCAAATAAGCCCGCTGCACGGTTGTACGCAGCTCCTGCACATTGCCCGGCCAGGAGTATTCACGGAGCGCTAGCAATGAAGCACCGGACAGCGTCTTCGCGGTATCGTTCTCCGAATTCAACATCGCCAGAAAGTAATGCGCGAGCGTTTCGATGTCTTCGCCGCGATCGCGCAAGGCTGGCACGCTCAGCAGCGAACTGCTGAATGCCTGAAGTACCGCCGGGTGCAACGTTCCCTGCGCCACTGCCTCGTCGGAACTGCCTTGCACTGTGGCGATGACACGCGGCTGGCTCTCGCGATGCCCATTCGCGTCGTGAGGCCCGGCGATTATCCCGAGGCGCTGCAATATTTCGAGCTGCGATCGGGGCGACAAATCGCTCAGCCCATCGAGAATCAGTGTCCCTGGCAGTCGCTGCGGGTTCACCGGGGCAGGACTCATCCCCCGGCGCATCGCAGCATTGAGCGTCGCAATCGACTCCAGTACGGCGTCGGCTCCATCGCTGCACTGGGCAGTGATCAACGGACCGCTCTGCCGGCTCAGCGAATGAATGGCGCGAGCCACCAATCGGCGACCCGAACCGTATTCACCGCAGATCAATGCGTGGGTATCGCCCTGGGCAAGTTCCCTCACTCTTTCCTGGAGCGCCTGCATGACCTGCGACTCGCCGAATATTTCACTGGCGGCACGAACGCTCATTACGCTTACGTCGCCATCGGGGCGCAGCGATGGGACCCGACGAGCCTGTACGTGAAGATTATCGACCATCGTCAGCTCTCCTGAATGTGTTGCAACGGGTAAGCCGTGCGCGACATCTGTTCCGTGGACTTCCTTACCAACATTCGCCGACGCTATACATACAGTGCTGTGGGGCTGCATGCAATTACAGAGGCGTAGCGAACCGGTGCGCCTCTGCGCACAGAGTAGGTATTACCCACATGTTCCACACGGCTTGGGTACCCCAACAATGCCGTAGAACGTCAGCGAGTTCCGACAAGGACCATGCAATTAGCGATTCATGGCCCCGAAAGGCGGACATGTCTCCAGTTGACGACATGACCTGTCTGTTTCCTGTCTGTTTAAAGCTCCGCAGTGGGCTGAACGGGAGTGGGTGCGGAATATGGCATCGATGTCGTGATTCGCTCCCGTATAGCAGCAATACGCGGATCTCGGCTCCTCTTCCCGAGGGCGTGCTGTAGCTCATCTACCCTTTGTGGCCGTCGCCCTCTCTCTGCCACGGCTATCGAAAGAGTTACAAAGTCTTCTGCCGGAGCCGTTCCGCTGCAAGCTTGCATTGCAAGTATGCGCATCGTTGCGCCCCCGCGTTGTCGATGTGCAACTTCCCCGGCAGGAACTTGCGCGAGTCTCGAAACGTTACCGACGCGAACCGGCACCCGGCCCGATCGTCGCGATATCGTCGATGACTTCGCATCTGATGACTTCACAACAGATGAGTCCGAGTGCAAAGGACGAACGGCGTTAGCCGTGCGTCAGTCAGAATCATTACAAGCGAGGATGAAGACATGAAACTCAATGCTTTCTATATCGTGGCTGCGGCAGGCCTCGCGCTTGCTGGATGCAACAAGGCGGAAACACCCGCCGAGGTGCAGCATGACGTCGCGACAGCACAGGCAGAAGGTCAACGTGATGTAGCCGACGCGCGTGCCGATGCGACAGAGAACGTCGCCGACGCCAACAAGGATGTCGCGCAGGCTGCTGCCGATCACGACAGCGCAGATGTTGCCGATCAGTCGAAGGACGCTGCGAACGCCGCAGTGAAGGGCGATTACAAGATCGTCGTAGCGCAGGCTGAAGCTGCTCATAAGGTCGCTACCGAAAAGTGCGAGTCCATGACTGGAGCCGCACAGAAAGACTGTAAGGATCGCGCAGACAATGAACTCGAGCATGCCAAGAAGCAGGCCGAGATGCGTCGAGACGGTGCAGGCTGATAGCCGCTGACGGATACAACGGCTATGCTGGTTCGATTGGATTTACTCAAGGATTTAGTCAGGAGATATTTATGATGCGACGTAATACTGCGGCGCTGATCGTGGCGGCGATGATGGGCACTGCGGTGATTGCTGGCTGCAGCTCCACACCGACCCAGCAGTCGACCGGACAGGCCATCGACGATGGGGTCGTCACCGCGAAGGTGAAGGCGAAATTGATCGAAGATCCTGTGACCAAGGCTCATCAGATCAACGTGGACACCTTCAAGGGCACCGTGCAGCTGAGCGGATTTGTCGAGTCCAATCAGGCACGAACCCGGGCCCTGCAACTCGCCAAGGATGTCGACGGCGTGAAGCAGGTGAAGGACGCCCTGGAAGTGCGCAAGGGCACAAGCTGACAGGCGACAGTCAACAGCAGTCATGGGTGATGAGCCCAGTCGAGACAAAGGCGCGTAGCGATACGCGCCTTCTTTTTTGCCACACCTACCAGGCATTGTCCGTCGCGCCCCACGCCGCCCGCCGATTCGGATTTCTCCCGCTGATCCTTGCGTATAATGCGCAATCAGTGAGCGTCACGCATAGCGCTTGCCCATCGCGTTGCCAGGAGATCAACAGCAAATGGCTCGCTTCATCTCCTTCAAGTCATCTCCCTCCGGAGGATCGAATGGTTCATCGCAAGCACTCAAGTGTTGCCTTGGCGACCGCCGCTGCCCTGCTGTTCAGCACTGCACCGTTGGCCACGCTCGCGGCAGATACTGCCACGATCAAATGCGAGGGCGGCAATGCCTGCAAGGGCCAATCAGAGTGCTCTACTGCGACGAATGCCTGTGCCGGCCAGAACAGCTGCAAGGGCCAGGGCTACGTCAAGCTGACGAAATCAGAATGCGCCGCGGCGCAAGCAACCAACTCACCCGCGGACAAGAAGTCCTGAATACTATGACGGATGGTCGAACACGATCGCCGAGTCGTTACTATGGCCTATGTATTTGCCGCGCCTGAGCAGGCGTCTATCGAAGTCAACGGCCGCCCGGAGCGCTTCCCCGTACGGCGGATTTTTTGCGTGGGGCGCAATTACGCCGCCCATGCGCGCGAGATGGGTCAGGATCCGGAGCGCGAACCGCCATTCTTTTTTACCAAGCCGGCCGATGCCCTCGTGCCGAATCACTCGACCATCCCCTACCCGACTCGTACGCAGAATTTGCATCCGGAGATCGAACTTGTGGTGGCGATCGGCAAAGGTGGCAGCAATATCGCGCCCACCCAAGCGCTGGATCATGTCTTCGGCTACGCCGTGGGCAACGACCTGACGCGACGCGATCTGCAATTCGAAGCCCGCGATAAGGGTCGGCCCTGGGATACCAGCAAAGCCTTCGATCGCTCGGCGGTGATCACGGCAATTACGCCGGCCACTGCACGCAGTCCTGTCTTCAAAGGCCGGATCTGGCTGAAAGTGAACGGCGAACTGCGGCAGCAGGCCGACATTGCGGATCTGATCTGGAGCGTGCCGGAAATTATTGCCGAGCTGTCAACGCTGTTCGAGTTAGCGCCAGGCGATCTCATCTATACCGGCACACCCGCGGGTGTCGGCGCCATCCAGCACGGCGATCGACTGGAAGGAGGCGTCGACGGGCTCGACAATCTGATCACGACCATTGGATAGGCGAATAGCGCCGTGAAGCTCTACACGTTCTTTCGCAGCTCCGCCGCCTTTCGCGTACGCATTGCATTGAACGTCAAGGGCGTGCCCTATGAATCGCTGCCCAAAGTCTTTGCGAAGCACGAACACCGTGCCGCCGACTATCTGGCCGTCAATCCGCAGGGGCTGATTCCGGCACTCGATGTCGATGGCAATGTGCTGTCGCAATCACTGGCGATCATCGAATACCTCGATGAGACGCATCCGCGACCACCGCTGCTGCCCGCTGATCCCATCGGTCGCGCTAACGTCCGCTCCATGGCCCTGGCGATCGCCTGCGACATCCATCCGCTGAACAATCTGCGCGTTCTCAATTATCTGAAGGGACCGCTGCAGCACGACGAGGAGACGATCCATCGCTGGTATCGGCACTGGATTACCCAGGGCTTTGCGGGCCTGGAAGCGCAAGCACGCCGTTTCAGCGCCAGACAGCGCTATCTGTTCGACGATTCGGTAAGCATGGCTGACCTCTGCCTCGTGCCGCAGATATTCAACGCGCGACGCTTTGCTACCGACCTCTCTGCGTTCCCCACGCTGCTCGCAATCACCGCGCACCTGGAATCGCTACCCGCTTTCGCTGCTGCACGACCGGAAGTGCAGCCTGATGCGAAGTGACGCGGCTCGCCGTCAGGTGAAGACCGCCAGCGTTGCGTCGCTGCTAACCCGCTTGCGCCAGCAGCTTTTCCGTCGCCGCCAGCAACACCGCCAGCGCGACGCCTTCCGCCGCCTGCGACACTTCGGCAGCCGCGGGGAATGTCGGTGCGATGCGGATGGTGCGATCCTGCGGATCGTTACCTTGAGGATGCGTAGCACCCGCCGGAGTGAGTTCGACACCGGCTTGCTTGGCCAGCTTCACGACCTGCTTCGCACATCCATCCATCACATCCAGCGTGATGAAGTAGCCACCCTTCGGCTTCGTCCAGGTTGCAACGCCCGTGTTCCCCAGATGCGTCTCGAACACCTCCAGCACTTGATTGAACTTCGGCGCGGTGATCGTACGGTGCCGATCCATCAGCGCCGCAATGCCCTCCGGACTCTTGAGCAATCGGATATGGCGCAGCTGATTGACCTTGTCGCCGCCGATGGTGCGTTTCTCGATGCGCTTCAAATACCACGCGACATTTTCCTTCGAGCCGGCGAACAGACCGACACCGGCCCCGGCAAAAGTGATCTTCGAGGTTGAACCAAAGATAAAGGCGCGATTCGGTTTGCCATGGCGCGTGCAGGCTTCGTCGATGTTCGCAATCTCGATGCGCTCCGCGGTGAGGTGATGCACGACGTACGCGTTGTCCCAGAACAGACGGAAGTCGCGCGCCGCAGTCGGCATCTTTGCCAGACGTTCAATCGTGTCCTGCGAATAGACCGTACCGCTCGGGTTGCTGTACTTCGGCATGCACCACATGCCCTTGATCTGCGGGTCGGCCGCCACCAATCGCTCCACCACCTCCATATCGGGGCCCTGCGCCGTCAGCGGGACCGGGATCATTTCAATGCCGAACTCCTGGCAGATCGAGAAATGGCGATCGTAGCCGGGCACCGGACACAGGAACGCGACGCGAGACTCCTTCGACCACGGACGCTCGCTGTCGCAGGTACCTTTCAGCAACGAGAAAGCGATTGCGTCGTGCATCAATGACAGGCTGGAGTTGTCGCCGACGATCACCCGATCCGGCGTCACCCCGAAGACCGGCGCGAGCAGCGCACGCAGCTCGGCGAGCCCCTGCAGTTCGCCGTAATTGCGGCAATCCACGTTACCGATCATGAAGTCCTTACTGCCTGGCAGGTCGAGCAACTGGGCCGACAAGTCCAGCTGCTCCGGCGCCGGTTTGCCACGCGTCAGATTCAGTTTGACACCGCGAGCCGCAAACGCGTCGTAGCGGGAGCGAATCTGACGGTGATAGTCGCGCAAGGCGTCGGGCGCCCAGGTAGTCAACGCGGTGGGCACTGCAGTGGTCGGGTGCGACATGGACGGTTCCGGGTCGGGACGAATGGCGGCGCATTATCCAAACTTCGACCCGAAGATGCCATGCTTGCGGCCACACAGTTTCCCGATTCGTTTATGTCGCCGAACCTCGCCGCTGCCGACACTCTCTCGGGCCTGCTTGCCGATGGCGTGCTGATCGTCCATCTGGCCTTCATCCTTTGGGTGGTGCTGGGCGGCTTGCTGGTACTGCGCTGGCCCCGGCTCGCCTGGCTGCACCTGCCCGCGGTCGCCTGGGGAATATACGTCGAACTCAGCGGATGGATCTGCCCATTGACGCCACTCGAAAACTCACTGCGCGAAGCCGCGGGGCAATCCACTTACAGCGGCGGCTGCATCGAACACTACCTGACCGCTCTGATCTATCCCGATGGCCTGAGCCGCGCCATTCAGTTCGGGCTGGCAGCCCTGGTCGTGCTCATCAACGTGACGATCTACTGGTTGTTGCTCAGAAGACGAAACCCAGCAGCCGACTCATGGATGTGACGGCACGGCGCGCGATCGACACGGACCTGCAACAGCGCCCGAGCTGTGCGTCCCTCAGGTGGTTGCAATACTGCAGGCCATGGCCCAAGCGACTTGCGGTTTACAGATATCGGAATGGCCGGTGATGACGGCATCTGCATTCAGGTTGTAGATGCTGCCGCCTTCAAATTGATAGCTCGCATTTGCCGCCTGCAACAGGCCGTTCACGGCCTCCGGCGTCTTCACCGCACCGTTACGACCGATGCCGCCGTACGGATCATTCTCATCGCCGAACGCCGCAGCATTCTGTCCGCCCAGCCGGGACGCGAGCGGATACGCAATGCCGACCGCTTTGTCGTTCCTGGTGCAGGTGATCAGAATCGGGCCGCGGACTTTCTTGCCGGTGACGACTTTGCGAAAGAAGCCGTCGCTCTTGCCGTCGAATTTCGCAGCGAGTCCATTGTGGGAATACGCCGCCTGCAACAGGGTCAGCGAGTCGATCTTGTCAACGCCACCCGCCGCGTCGGCTGCCGCAGTCATTACCCTGCCGCCAAAACTGTGACCCGCGAGGTGAATCCGTAGCGCTGGCAATGTCTGGCGCAGTTTGCGAATCAGGGGCGCCACACCATTGACGCCGACCGTGCCGGCGCGTTCCTTCATCTGATAATAGGTCGTCATGTTCATCAGGCGACGAATGCCGGATAACACACTGTCGCCCAGATCGGCAGCACCGCCGGCATCGCCAGCCGCCAGCGTCGAGAATCCTGCCGCGCCACCCGCACCCGGCGCAGGCCCGATGGTGACGGGTTGCTGCAGATTGTCGAGCAGCTTGCGCTCGCTGATCTTGAACAAGTCTTTCGTGCCGTCGTCCGCATGCGCCGCCTTGTCGGACAGCAGCGAACGCACGATCTTCACAAAGGCCTCCTGCGCCTTCGGATCGTTCTCGATGGTCTTCAGCAACGCTTCGGCTCGGGCGATCTTCTTCGCCTTGACCGCGCTGACCGGCTGGGTCTTGCCGAGTCGGACAGGTTCCTTAGCGAGATCTTTCAATCGCGCGCGAATGATCGTCTTCTCACGACTACCGAGCGCCGCGGCGCCGCCGCCGGGAATCAGCTCCTCGTCGGTGAATTTTTTCGATGGCCAGAGGACGGCTGCGGCGGCAAATTTTCGGTCTGCCATTCCCTGTGGCTTCGTGCCGGTCGTGAACGCGCCCAGTTGCGAGAACAGGTTGGTATAGAGCTCGCGCGCATCGGCCATGTCATTGTTCCAGCCGTGCGCAAACAGCACCAGATCGGTTGCAGCAGTGGTCTGCAGGTGGGCTATCAGGTCCGTGAGCTGCGCAGCCACGAACAATTTCCCGGCCTTGTCGAACTCCACTTCGAACACCGCAATCCCTGCAATCGTCTTCATGTCGTTTCCTCAAACTGCAGGCGGACAATGGTTCCTTCAGACCGATTGAATAGCGCGCATCAGATCGACCAGTCCGTGCCCTTCGAAGTAGCGCTCGCGGCCCAGTGGCGTGGCGCTGTCGAGAAAAATCTTTTTCACATCGTCCGGCCGGCCGATGAATTCCTTGCGGATCGACAGAAACGCAGCGATGGCACCGGAGACATGCGGCGCAGCCATGCTCGTGCCGCTGTCATCGAGATAGACCGCTGGCACCGCAGCCGCTTTGCGTTTGCCCTTCACGCGCGGTGCCGCCGGCAGGCTTGCCAGCTTCTGGCCCGCGGCACATGAGGTGATGCGCTCGCCGGGCGCCACGAGATCGGGCTTGAGTCGACCGTCACCGGTCGGGCCTTTCGACGAAAAGAATGAAACGCCGTACGTGTGCGGCGACTCGCGATGCGTCGCACCGACCGTGATCGCGCGGGCTGCGTTACCAGGATCGTTGATACTGGCGCTGAAACCCACCCGCGTCACACGCGCGGCACTGGCCGCCGTGCCCCATCCGGTATTGCCTGCGGCCGTCACTACCACGACGCCGGACTGCACCAGTCGATCCACTTCCGCGCACAGCGGACTCTGGCCACAGGCAAACATCTCGGCGTCGAACTCGTATCCGAGACTGAGATTCACGCCATGAATGCGCATCAGCTTGGGATTGCGATTCACGGAACGCCGGATATAGGCGAGCGCGCGGATGACGTCGCTGCTGCGCCCCCCGCCTTGCGCATTCAGTACCTTGAGACTGACGATGCTGCAGTCGGGCGCCACGCCGTGCAGATCCACGACATTGCAGTCACGCGGCTTGAGCGTCACCTGATGATCGATATCCGACGTCGCAACGAACACGCGCTCATAGGCAATCGTCGGCCCGACCGC
>JAIBJL010000299.1 GCA_020029545.1 Gammaproteobacteria bacterium | reverse complement strand
TTGGTTGCGTCGTTCGGTCGGGAAGCTGTACTACCGGAGCATCATTGCTCACAAATTAAGTAATTTGTTGTATGGGCTCGAACGGCCCATCGCACGCCTGTTCCGGCTGACCGACGCATCGGCAAAGGTTGTTAAGCCGGGCGCGCCAGCTGATCCAGAGTTCGAGGAACAGCGCGGCGCAGAACGCTTTCAGACATGGACTGACTATTTGCAACGATACTTCGGCGGCTCCGACAAGGTTCTGTTCGTGTTCCTGCCGCGCCAGGACGACTATCGCGCCGACCGCAACGATCCCGCGGTTGCGCGGCTCCCTGCTGGGGCTCATTATCTCGATCTGAATCGGACCATGCACCACGAGACGCTGCAGGCCGGCTATCTGGCTTGGGGACATTATTCGGCTGCTGCGTCGGCGTTGCTGGGGAAGCGCATTGCCGATGAGATCAACCTGATTCAAAACGCATCCCGCTGATGACCAACAAGCCCTGACAGCCCTCAAGGGATTCTCTTCGTCACTGTCGTCGATGCGTTGTCGCGAAGCGGATAGGCACTTCGAACCATCTGTCCCGACCGGACCGATTCACGTAATCGACCACATGTCGGACCCAACCTGCCACGGCCACCCTCGCCCGGCAATCTCAGACAGCGGCAAGGCCCGGTCGGTGCGCGGCGAGATCCCTAGCACTCGTGCCGCTTGCAATCCGCGCGCGTTGACGTTGGGCGCCCAGCCAAAGCGCTACACCCGTGTCACCGTGCTGGTCTCGCCGGTACAGCGAGTGAGACCTACCTTGCTGATGAGGTAGCTCACTGTCCACTGCAAAGGGCAGCAATAGCGTGCCTGCTGAAGTCGGGGAATACCGTGTCGGGTACGTGGATGGCCGACTGAATGCGACACTTGATCGACATACAATTCATCATGGCAAATGCTTTCGCTCTTCATCAAATCGGCGCTGTGCTCCGCGCAAATTCCTGCATCGGGCTGCTGCTGATATTTTCTTGCACGGCCTGCGCGCAGCCATCGCCAGCGAATGAATTTCAGCGGGAATTGACCCGAGTGTTGCACGGTGGAGCACAATCGGTGCTCGTTCATCAGGGCCGTCCGAGTGAACTCGGGGAATTGCGTGCCGCCTACGAGAGTCGCTTGAATAAGGCGTTCTGGACGGCAGAAGGGTGTGCCCTGCGCCACCCGGCGCTCGAACTGCTGCAGTTGATGAGCACCGCCGCCGATCAATCGCTGGATCCGGACGACAATGAAGCCGCCAGGATTACGGAAGCGGCCGACGCGACGCTACCGGTCTCAGATACGAGATGTGCCCAAATAGATCTGGCTCTCTCGCTCGCAACGATCCGGTATATCCACGACCTGCACTTTGGCCGCGTCGATCCCAAAGCGGCCGGATTCGAGATACCCGCGCGCGCGCCGCTGAAGTGGACACAGCTATTGGAGACACTCGCGGCGGCGCAAAATATCCAACCTATCCTCGTCAGCCTCGAACCGACTTTCAATCACTATTGGGCGCTGAAGAAGGCTTTCACCCGATATCGCGCGCTCGCCTCGCAGACTGCGTTGACACAATTGCCGCCGCTGCCGGCTAAATCCGTGAAACCCGGAGAACTGTACCAAGGCGCCCCCGCATTGCGGACACTGCTGAGGGAGCTTGGAGATTTGCCCGCCGGGATGGATTCGCAACCCGAAAATAAAACGCTGGATTCCCAGCTGACAGATGCGCTCAGGCATTTTCAATTCCGCCACGGACTGGTGCAGGACGGCGCGCTGGGTCGTGAGACCTGGCGTCAGCTCACCACACCGCTGGCAGTCAGAGTAAGGCAGATAGAACTGACGCTGGAGCGTTGGCGCTGGCTGCCGCCGCTCGATGCCCCGACGATCATCGTCAATATCCCGCAGTTCAGGCTGTTTGCTTTTCCAGGCCCTGCCGACAGCGAAGCACAAATGGTCACGATGGATGTCATCGTGGGACGAGCATTTCCCGGGGCGCAAACGCCCGTGTTCGCGGCCGATATGAAGTACGTCAAGTTCCGCCCGTATTGGGATGTGCCCTATAGCATCATGAAGAACGAGATACTCCCGCATCTGCGTGTCGATCCCGCATATCTTCAGAAGCACAATATGGAAATCGTGGCGTCGCAGGACGATCGGGCGACGGCGGTAGAGCCGACGCAGCCCAATCTGGCGGCGCTCGCGATGGGAAAGTTACGAGTGCGTCAGCGGCCTGGCGATGACAACCCTCTGGGGCTGGTAAAGTTCATGCTGCCGAATTCGCACAACGTCTATCTGCATTCGACGCCGATACGCAGGTTGTTCGGGGAATCGCGCCGCGCCTTCAGTCACGGCTGCATCCGTGTAAGCGATCCTGCAGGCCTTGCGGAGTATGTGTTACGCAGAGCAGCCGGCACATGGGATAGGGACCAGATCGAAGCAGCAATGCACGGTACCGACAATGTACGCGTGGATCTCAAGCAGTGGATACACGTTATGATCGTGTACGGCACAGCCGTGGCAACCGAAACCGGGAATGTTTATTTCTTCGATGATCTGTACGGACACGACGCGCGACTGGCGAAGTTGTTGGAGCTCAGGAAGTAGCAATGCAATATCCCTGAGCCTCTGGGAGTGGTTTACGTAGTCAGGCGCTCACCAGTACCTCACCCGCCCCGTATCGACATGCACAAAGTCCGAGTCGGCATAGTAGCCGACGCCGCCACGTTGTAATGCCCGAGCCAGATCGCGCAACTTGCGAGTGTTGTAGCCCGTGAGCCGTATGTCGATCGCCTGGCCCTGCATGTGCAGGCTGTGCTCGGCAACTCCGTGAGACTTGTCCCGCAAACTGGCGTTGGTCTGCGGCGAGCGATAACCTGAGATTACCTGGAACTCGTCATCCCGATCGGCCGCGACCTGCACGTCAAATAATACGTCCAGCAACTTTGGATCCATGAGGTGCGAGTCGCCGGTACGAAAGTCGCGAAGGAAATAGTTGAGGCGCGCCAAGCAGTCCGGCACGTAGCAGCCGTCTTTGGCGTAGGTCGCGACGAGGTGCTCTCCGGTATGCGTGTGCACGAATTTCAGTGTACGAAGGTCAGATGAACGCGAGAACGCGGTGGACGCCGTCAATGTGGCAGTCGCTGCGGCAATCGCGCCTTTCAAAAAGCATCGACGCCCCAGATGCAGGCCACCGTGCTTATCGGCTGAGTTCGACATTGGCTTCTCCAGTAACGCTCGATCATACCCGAGCATTGCTGCCCAGTCGCAGGCGCGGTCACATTCTATAAGAGAGCTGCCTGCGGAAAAACCCGCAACCGGCCATGCGACCATGCCTGTCGCCTGTGCAGCCCAGGGGCGCCCCCCGATTGAGTGGAAGCGTCCGGATACGCACGGGTTTTCCGGATATCACCCTGGCGGAAATGAGCAGTCGGTTACGGCTGCATATCGATGATTGCGGATGCGGGCCGCGTGGGGATATGCGGCTTAAGGAACGGTTTCTCTATTGCCACGTGGCACGCAAGGCATTGCGCCATGGCTTCGCGATACCCGGCCTCGAAATCCTTGGACGAGCGCTTTTCGATTGCAACCTTGATCTGCGTCAGTCCCGATTGCTCCATGCCCTGCAGCATTGGTTTCAGCTCTATATCCTGTCCGGAAGCGAGCTTGCGCACCGGCTTGAGGCGCAGGGCCCAATTCAGGCGTCCCCGGGTTTCATTCATGTAAAAGTTCGCCAGCGGCCAGTTCGCCTGCCGGGCCGCGAACCACAGATTGGAAAAATTGTAGTCCACGTCCGCCATCACGTGCGCCTGAGTGGGCAGCAGGCTTTTCAGCTCGGCGATTTCCGCCTTGAGCGCGGCGACATCGGCGGTATCGGTGTCTTCAGCCGCTTGTGCGATATGCAGCACGCACGAGCAGGCGAGAATTTGCAGCGCAGCGATCGCGGATTTTTGCAATGTCATAGGAATTTCTATTCGATGACTTTCAGCCCGTGGAGGAATTTATCCAGCGATGCCTTCATCGCCACCTGATCTTTAGAGCCTATTCCCTGGTCAAACGTTACGAATCGACCGTCATTCCTAACGGCCAGCGCCAGCAGATATCGATCAGTGATCTGCTTCGACCCAAGCAACTCGGCATGCTTGAAAACCTGGGTATCGGTGAGACTGACATCGTCGGGCCAGAAGCGATGATGTTCTGTTGCCTTCGCGACCGCGAGGCGCTGGAGAACTGCAGCTACCGGTAACGGATTCGAATATCCAGCGCTTGCCATGATGCGCGCCGTGCCGTTTTCGGTGGCCGTGCCGTTTTCAGTGATCGGACAAGACGCCCAGCCGTGCTTGAGATGGGTGGAGAACCAAGTAGTGGCAACGGAATGGCCGATGTGATCGGTATCGAGAAGTGCGATCAGAACATTGACGTCGAACAGCGCTCGCACTCAGTAGGCATCCTATTCACGCAGTCGATCAATCTGCTCATTGGTGACCAAGCCACCTCGACTTTCAAACGGCACGAAGACGCCCACTCCAGCACGAGTGGACTTGCTCGGAGCACTGGTGGTGAGTGCCCGGCGGGCCAGCTCAGACAGCACGGCACCTGCCGTTCGATCCGACTGCCGAGCGAGGCTTTTGGTCGCCTCCAGAATGTCGTCGTCAATGTCCAGTGTGGTACGCATGACGGCACTCTACGCATCAGACGCGACAGCATCAAATGCAGATACTGATATTTCGTAAGTCTATGATAGTAAAAGATTAGGCGATACTACTCGAATGATGGCGAGCGATTTTTCTCGAGTGTGAGCACGGCGGTCTTCATTAGCGGCTCGGTCCCTGCAAGGTGTCGCGTGGACCGAGCCTCGCCAAATGAACTTTGCAGATTATTGCGAACCGAGCTGCTCGGCCGTGCCGGTGCCGATCACGGGTATTCCTTTATAGACACCCACAACCGCGCTTGCTGCTTCGTACATGGCGAGCGACCCGTCACCGAACTCCTGTTGGACTGGTTGCGGTGTCACATGGAGAACCGCGTTGAACTGCGGTATGCGAACCGTCCAGGCGCCAGCGAAGCGGGCCCCTGAGTTATTGCTGATGTAGAAATTGGTAGCACCCAAACTAGGCTCGACGGCAGTCACGCTTTGCGAACCGTCTGCGTGCAGAATCGTGGCCCATGCCCGTTTCTTTCCTAGTACCGGATCCATGGCCGACCAGACGCTTAATACATCGCCGGTGGAGAGGTTCATACGTATCCACATCCAGCTCGCCGATGTCGCGAGATTCGCGTTCTGATTCCCCCACTGACGGTCGAACCAACTGTTGCCGTGAAATGTGCTCGTTACGCCGTCGATCTGGATCGTCCCCGCAGTCGCCAGCCAGGGTATCGAATACTCGTTGGCGGGCATGCCTCCTAATGGGAACACGCCCGTCCCGCCGTTGAACAAAGCGGGACCGGCAGCCTTCATGTGCAGGTCGAACGCGCCACCCGCAAAGTTCGCGACGACATGCAGGTCGTCGAAATCGCCGGTGATGCTCCCCTTCGGTGTGACGATGTTGAGCGTGGTCGCAGTGCCCAGCGACGACGGCAGCGGATACATAGTGCTATCACTGTGATGAACGCCCGTAGTGGAATCGGCAACGGCTAAATTCTGAAGCAGAACGCCTCCGAAGGCGCCACCCAGGACCAGTACATTGTAGACGTAACTGAGCTTGTGCCCGCCCACAATAGTGTCCCCGGCGGCCCAAATTGAGTTGCTGTCGACCCCAGACTTCACGCCCAGGTCGTTGATGACGTTCAACATCGGAGCGACGCCTGCAGTACCGCTCGCGAACTCCGCGGCGCCTTGTGGGTTCTGCGTGTTCGCGGTCGATGTCCCACTGAAGACCAGCAACGACGCTGAAAGGAACAGACTGACCAACTTCATGAGAGACTCCTTCTATGTCACTGAATTGGAAATCGATCTTCTGCCATCAACATTTACTGTATAGCTGGCGCACTACAACCGGGGCGTCGGCAGTTGACGCCCTTCCTAAGTTTCCACGAACGAGAGAGTCAATCTGCACGAACCACCTGCTCAATCACTGGGAAGCAGGTTACGCGGGCCGACGTCATAATCTAGCTCTCCGTAGCTCTCCGCGAGTCCGTTGTATTCGGTGAGGCGAAACCGACAGCTAGACCCCTTTGTTCCCAAAGCAACTTCCTCTCGGAGACGATTGAAAGCGAACAGTTTCCGGAATATCTCAACGGTCTGATTCTACTGACAAAACGAATCTGTTGAAGAATCCCCTTACTCCCACTCAATAATCTCCTGGCTTCGTAACGCGCTGTCTCAATTCACATTCTCGCGCACCAACACTCAAATGTCCGTCCAAATGTCCGTCAAAAACG
>JAIBJL010000298.1 GCA_020029545.1 Gammaproteobacteria bacterium | reverse complement strand
TCGGCTATCAGGATCTCGGCGGATGGATCGACAAGCCGAACCTTCCCTCCGGCCCCAAGAAGGACGACAACGACACCGAGAAGACGACTGCGCGCGTGAAGCTCGCTGCCAAGCCGAGCGACAACTTCTCGGTCGGGCTATCCGGCTGGTTCCAGCGCGCCGATAGCGGCGCACCGCCGTCGTCCCCTGACGGCGGCCGCACGAATGTCTCCCGACAGGATGAATACAGCACCTTCGACTTCAATATCTACAGCCTCGATCTGGGCTACGACACCAGCCTGTTCTCGATCAAGAGCGCGACGAGTTATATGGACCTGGAGTCCGGGTACGGCTTCGACCTCACGGGGTTCTTCGCGGCACTCAACCACACCGACAGCAGCATATTCACCGAAGAGGTTGTGCTGAACTCCACGGGCGATGGGCCGTGGCGCTGGACTCTGGGCTCCATGTATCGTGACAGCCAGGATGATTCGTTCAGCTCGCGCAGTACGGGAATTACGGCGCTGGACCCGCCGGATATCGTTCACAACGAGTCGAAGTCCATTGCTGTGTTCGGCGAACTGACCCGCGTGTTCGCGGACGGCCGGTTCGAATTGACGGGCGGTCTGCGTTATTTCAGGGACAAAGTGCGGGATTGGGAAGACTCGCGTTCTACAGCCCCGTCACCGCCCAATGCGGTTGCTGGTATCCCTGATCCTGCTTTAGGGGGCCTGCAGTCGGTCGAGAAGACCTTCACCAAGACGACGCCTCGGGCCGTGCTGACCTGGCATCCAAGCAAGGACGCCACACTTTATGCCAGCTATTCGCAGGGTTTCCGCAGCGGCATCAATCAGCGCTTCACGGTCGTCGCGGCAGTCCCCGGCGTCCCACCAGCGCAACCAGACACGCTGACGAACTATGAAATCGGCGCCAAGCAGAGCCTGCTCGGAGGCCGGCTGACCTTCGAATCGGCCGTCTACTACATCGACTGGCAGGACCCACAGCAAAACAGAACGCTCTACCTCAACAATCTTCCGTATCCCATTTACGACAGTGGCGGCTCGGTAAGCGGTCCCGGCGTCGATCTGGCCATCGCTTACTCGCCTGTCGATTCCCTGGTGCTGGGGCTCAGTGGCGGCTGGAACGACCTCACGTTCGATGAGGACGTGTACTCGCTAACGCAGTACGGCACCGTCTTTGTGTCCCCGAAGGGCACTCGCCGCGTGAGTTCGCCGGAGACCACGGCGGGAGTATTCATCGATTACTCCACTCCGCTCGGCAGCGACTACCGTGGCCGCGTGTCGGTTTCGGCAAACTACACTTCAGAGCAGATCTCCGGCATTGATTCCTCAGGCCGTTTTTCCTTGCAGGGCATACCGTACAAGGGTGACCCGATGACGATCACACGTGCCAGTTTCACGATCGAAGCGCCGCAGCACTTCAGCGCCATGCTGTTCGCGGACAACATCGGCAACGAGGAAGGTCTGCTGCGGGACTCATTCGCGCCGCGGTACAACACGGTGATCCGGCCGCGAACCTACGGCGTTCAATTCGAGTACCGGTACTAAGCGCTTCGATTGCAGGAGGTTGAAGCACAACTCCTTCGCGGTGTTCGATATGAGCAAGACGGTGGCCATGGAGGGCCGCCATGAAGGAGTTCCGATGGATGCTCCGCACTGTCCGGGGCTAAGCCGGCGCTGAGACCTGAGACGCCGTAAGAAGCCGTTCCATGTAGCGTGCGAGAATATCCACTTCAATGTTGACGCGCGTGCCGACCGTGTAACGATTCAGCACCGTGACATCCAGCGTGTGCGGAATCAGGTTGACCTCGAAGGTCGTCGGACCGACTTCATTCACGGTGAGGCTGACGCCGTCCACTGTCACGGAGCCTTTGCGAGCGATGTACTTTGCCAGCGGCTGCGGTACTTCGATCTGCATGCGGATGGAGCGTGCAGCGGATTCAAGCTGCTTTACCGTCGCTACGCCATCGACGTGGCCGGTCACGTAATGGCCGCCAAGCGGCTGCCCTGCCGTCAACGCCTTTTCCAGGTTCACGAGCGTGCCCACATTCAAGTCGCCGAGCGTGGTGACACTCAACGTTTCGTTCGACACATCGGCCAGGAATGCATTTTCGGTCAGCCGCGTGACGGTAAGACAGCAACCGTTGACAGCGATGCTGTCGCCGATAGCCACCGTCTCCAGGCCGAGGCCGGGAGCGGCAATCTGAATCTGCGCATCGCCGTCCTGTGCCGTAATGGAATCCACTTCGCCGATCGTCTGGACAATGCCTGTGAACATGATTCTTGGTGAATTGTGAATGACGTGATCAGGATGGGTTGCGCAGCGGCGTGTAACGCAGTTTCAAATCGTCGCCGACTTGTATTACCTGCTGCAACCTGAATCGCGGCGCGGCGCTCAGGTCGTGCAACGCGGACAGTTGCAGCATCGGACGCGCTTGCGCACCCAGCACGGTGGGGGCGATATACACGATCAGCTCATCGACGAGCCCCGCGTCGATGAAGCTTCCCGCCAGCGTGGGACCGGCCTCGACCAGGACATCGTTGCACTGTCGTCGGCCGAGTTCCACGAGGATGGCGCGCAGGTCGAGTCGACCTGACGAGGCGACCAGTAACACAGTCACACCCGCCGCAGCCAAGGCCATGGCTGCTTGTGCTTGTACATCGGCAGTGAACACCAGCGTCTCGCCCGGCTCCCGCAGCATGCGTGCTGCCGGCGACATGCGCGCGTGCGTATCCAGGACCACTCGCAACGGCTGGCGACCGAGCGTATCGAGCGTCGCATCGCGCACCGTGAGTTGCGGGTCGTCAGCCATCACTGTCGCGATGCCGGTCAGCACCGCACCGCATTCAGCACGCAAACGGTGGACGTCGGCGCGCGCTGCTGCACCCGTGATCCAGCGACTCTCGCCGTTCGCAAGTGCAACGCGCCCGTCAAGACTAGCCGCGATCTTGACGATGACTCGCGGCAGGCCGGTCAGCATGCGCTTTTCGAATCCCGCATTCAGCTCATGCGCATCGGCTTCCAGCAGGCCGCAATCGACTTGTACGCCCGCCGCACGCAACTGTTCGACCCCTGCGCCATGCACTTGCGGATTGGGATCCAGTACCGCGCAGACGACGCGTCGCACGCCAGCGCGAATCAGCGCATCGGTGCAAGGCGGCGTGCGGCTGTGATAGCAATGCGGCTCCAAGGTGACATACACCGTCGAACCGCGCGCCGCCTCGCCTGCGGCATTCAGCGCCAGCGGTTCCGCATGCCATTCGCCCGACTTCCGGTGCCAGCCTTCGCCCACGATGCGACCGTCGCGGGCGACGACACAGCCGACGCGCGGATTGGGCTGCGTCGTGTAGCGTCCGAGCGCGGCGAGCTCCAGTGCGCGACGCATCATTTGTTGGTCGAAGTCGGTGAACATGAGGGGGAAAGGGAGAGTCGTGAGTCGTGAGTGGTGAGTCGTGAATGGTCAGATATGGGGATTCGGGATTTACGACTCACCCACTGTTCATACTGGCAGGCCGGGTGCGGGTAAAGGGTAAGAACCGCGCGGACGCGGCTGGCAAGCTCGGATATCTCAAACGCGGTGAGTGCCAGGAATGAAAGCAACCGTCTACTCACTCACGACTCACTTCCTCCGCATACTGTTCCGGTTTGAATCCCACCACCAGCTTGCCGCCGCCGAGATCGAGCACGGGACGCTTGATCATTGCCGGCTGCGCGAGCATCAGGGTGATCGCCTTGCGCTCATCCATGTCCAGTTTGTCGGCGTCGGGTAGCTTGCGAAACGTCGTCCCGGCGCGATTGAGCAGCCTCTCCCAGCCGACGAGTTTCGACCAGCGTTGCAAATGCCTCGCATCGATACCCGCCACCTTGTAGTCGTGAAATTGGTAGGCGACCTCATGGTCATCGAGCCAGGCACGTGCCTTCTTCATGGTGTCGCAGGCCTTGATGCCATAAATCGTGATTGCCACTGATGCCGCTCCGCTACCCGACCGTTCCGCTACTCGTCGATAATTGCCGCAATTGTAATCGTCAGCCGGGCCACATCGCTTGGAGAATGAGCCGGACCGGTTTCTCGACTGTCCTCCTTCCGTTGCCTTGATCAGTTCTGACGCAGCATTGCATCCAGTTGCTGCGCCAACGGCACCTGATAAAGCGGCCGCGCCTTCGCATAGATGGCGGTCGCACGCGCTTTTCCATCAGGCGTCTTCAGCAGTTCTTCATACAAATCCTTGACCAGCTTGCGGCGCCCGATGGTCGTCAGGAACTGTTCCAGGCGCGGCCAGGCCGGTGCATAACCGGCGCGAATCGCATCGAGCAACCAACTATGGGCGATCTCGTTGTTGGTCGCCGCCGTCAACTTGAACGTCGTATCGAGCTCGGTGAGGCGCGCCGCCGTAAGATCATGCGGCAGGTTGTCCAGGAAGTTGAGCCATTGCTGCGTGCTCCACTTGGCCGTCTCCAATTGCTGCGCACTCCTCTTTCCCTGCAGCCATTCGGTCCGTTGCGTATCGACCTGAACGAACGCATTCGATGTCGGCAGCACCGCGGTGGATGGCAGGCCGGTACCATTCATCCACTCATCCACTTCGGCTTTCGTGATGTGGATGCCGGGTTGAGTGAGCAGGTAGGTCTCCAGATAGGACACAAAGTCGCCCGTGTTCACGCTCTGGAAGGCGAAGTGATCGAAGTAATCGCGCAGGAAGGCATCCAGCTTTGGCCGGCCAAGCCGTGACTCGAGAAATCCAATGAACAGGCGACCCTTCTCATATGGAATATCGCTGAACGAATCGTCCGGATCGCGTCCACGCAGATCGACATTGAGCTTCGTGAATTGCAACTCGCCCCGCTGCGTAAAGTTGGCGATGTCGCGCTTTACCGATTGCAGGCCGAGCACGTCCTCCATGGCGCGACGATCCGGGCCGTACAGCGCTTCGACGATGCGGCGTTCGAGATAGGTGGTGAAGCCTTCGTTGAGCCAGATACTGGCCCAGGAAGCATTCGTGACCAGGTTGCCCGACCAGGAGTGCGCGAGTTCGTGCGCGATCAGGGACACCAGGCTGCGATCGCCGGCGATGGCCGTCGGCGTCAGGAAGGTGAGGCGCGGATTCTCCATCCCGCCCCACATGTAGCTCGGCGGCAGAATCAGCATATCGTAGCGTCCCCAGCGATAGGGCCCGAATAGCTGCTCGCAGGCGATCACCATGGATTCGACATCGGCGAACTCGTGTGCCGCGGCATCCACGATCACCTTTTCTGCATAGACGCCGGTGCGGGGACCGATGGCCTTGAAGGTCAGATCGCCGACGCCGAGCGCGAACAGATAGGACGGAATGGCCTGTGGCATGCGGAAGCGATAATCACCGTTGCGCGGCGTATCGACGGCGTTTTCCGCGCTCATCACGGCCAGCAGGTTGGGAGGCGTGCGAATGTGCGCATCGTAAGTCAGCCGCACGGCCGGCGTGTCTTGCAGCGGAATCCAGCTGCGTGCATGAATCGCCTGCGATTGCGAGTACATATAGGGCTGCTGCTTACCTGCCGTCTGGGCCGGCGTGAGCCATTGCAGACCGCTGGCGCCCGGCGAAGTCTGGTACTGGATGCGAACCACGAAGGTTTTCGCGTCGAATTTCGCCGGCAGCGTAATCTGCAGCGGCGCGCCCAACGTCGCATCGACGGGACCCAACTTGAATTTCAGCGGTATCGGCCGCGCCGAGCGACTGTCCGCTTTTCCCTCCCCCACGGTGCGCGGGAGATCCAAGGCGGGCGCACGCTGCAACTCGACCTTCGCGACAGCGAGATCGCGGGTGTCCAGCTTCAGCTCGGTGGCCGCGTCGTCCAGTCGCGTCATCGTCAGATCGACATAGCCGCTGAGCTGCTGCGTCTGGAAATCGGCAGACAGATCCAGCGATGCATGGATGGCGCGGAACTCGGAAATGTTCGCATACGAGTGCGGATCTTCCGCGGCACCAGCGAGGGACATGGGCACTCCTGCAAGCAGCAAGACGAGGAGGCGGCTCAGATGCACCCCGACGGCAAACCCGTGAGACTGACGTTGACAGGTCATCCGCGACTCCGAGCAAAAAATTCCAGCCCAGGTATCCCACACGAGTGCGCACTCTATCTCGCTCCGCCAGCGCTCATGATGCCAGAGACAAAGCCGCTGTGGCTGCGTGTGTCACGGCTGTCGCCTCCATAGCGATCAATCGGCGGCAGCCACCGTGCCGCTAGCGCGCGGGCGCCTGCATAACCAGACGAAGCCGATCATTAGAAGGCTCATCCAGCCTGCCAGCCAGAAGAAATCGAGCGCCGACAACAGATACGCTTCACGCGACAGCGTTCGGGTGAGGGCACCGAGCGCTTGCATATCGTCCAGACCCAACCCATGCAATGTATCCAGCGCCT
>JAIBJL010000610.1 GCA_020029545.1 Gammaproteobacteria bacterium | reverse complement strand
GTTACGAGAATAGATGGCGGTTCGTGCCCGCCGCTGCGAGCTTCCACGCGCTGTTCGGATGGCTGCATGTGGGCGCCATGATCGAAGTGCCCAGTCACGACACCAGCCATGTGCCGGCATGGCTGGCGGATCATCCACACGTTGCTCATGCGGCGAGATTCGCCGGACAGAGCAATACGATTTACATCGGCGCCGATCGACTTCAGCTCGGCACAAGTCGGGTCGGCGATGCAGGCGGTCGCTTCAGTCGGTGGTCCGATGAGCTCAGGCTTTCGGCCGAGGGCGGGAATCGGTCAGTCTGGGAGGTGCCGACTTGGCTCGATCCTCGCCAGGGGCGGACACCGCTCAGCTTTCATGGAAGGCCGGACCGGTGGAGTCGACGTGATGGCTGCCTGTACCTGCAGACGGTGGCGAAAGGGCAGGAATTCGTGCTGGACTGTCGCGACTATTCGGAGGCGGTTCAGTGGGCTAGTGAGTTGGTCGAGCGTCACGGGGTCCCCGTTGATGAAGGCGGAGTTAGACATTCATGAGCGATCTCTACACTTACGTGATGCAGCACGACTCCGGCCTGGCTCCCAATCCCTTCTGGGGGATCTGCACTCTCGCCGTGTGCACGCCGAATCATCAGGGCTCGCGCGCGAAGCGCGGTGACTGGATCGCTGGCGTTTCGGACAAGAAGCGGGGATACAAACTGATCTACGTCATGGAGGTCGACGAGCGAGTTCACATGAACGACTACTTCCATGACGAGCGATTTTCCGCGAAGAAAGCGAACCTCGGTGGAACGGCGCAGCAGCGATGCGGAGACAACTTCTACAGTCAAGACCGGACTGGGCGGTGGATTCAGCATCCGAACCGCTATCACGCAGGTCCGGAATGTCTTGCGCAGGACACACGAAACCCTTGGGTTTTTGTGGGTCGACGATTCTGGTACCTCGGACGTAAGGCGATCGACATGCCGACGGACTTCTTGCCGATGTTCGGCGGTCGAGGAGCTCGGGTTAGCCATCCTTCGGAGTTGGTGGCGGCTTTCAGGGTCTGGGTCCAGGTGTCGCTGAAGAAAGGCATGAACGCGTTGCCGCGAGACTTTGAAGACGACGGGTGCAGTCCGCCCTCATCCGCTGTGACCACGAAGTCAACGAGGGTGTCGGGAATTTGCTGATCGCATCGATAGCTCGCGGCTATGGCTGACGCTACAACTCGGACTAGATCGAGCTGCAGCGCGAAAGCGCAGCGGCGAGTTGCTCGTAGTCGGCTGCGCGCTTCGCGGCTGAGCGCTGACTCAGGTTGGTGAGTTTGCGACGCACACCGGGCAATTCGGCTGCGTGCGGAAGCCCAATGAGGCTGAAGTCGGGTGCTTCGCGTTCGACGGATTCGAGGAACGCGCGCGATGGAGCATCGAGCAATTCGGAAATGCGCTTCAGTAGCTGGGCGCGCACATCCAGCAGCGACGCAGCAGTGACCGGCTCTGCGGTCATGCCCTGAAAGTGCGCTGCGAATGTCTGCTCGAAATCGCGAGGCTCCTTCGGCGCCAGCATTTCCGCAGCGGGTTTCGGGCTGCATGTGAGATACACGAGGAACGTGCGCCACAAGCGTATATCAAGACGCCCGTCGGCGAGCAGTGGTTGCATGTCGAACAGATCGCGAGGGTGCTGGCGCGACAGTGCGGCTGAGAGTTTGCCGGCATAGAGGTCGGCGAAGTCGAGCACCTGCATTTCGGCAAACCCGAACGCGCGTTCGACGCCAGGTCGCACGGTGAGCGTGCGCACCGGATGCACGGTGCCGCGCATCACCGGCGTCGTTTCGATTTGCACGCGGCAGCGGTTGCGACTCGCGATCAGTCGGTTGATGCCCGCGGCTTCGGTGCCACTGGTTTGCACATGCAGTCGCAGCGGTCCGGATCGTAACTGCTCGCCGATCTGTTCGAGGGCTGCGGAGATTTTCCGCACGTCGTTCGCGAAGTCGCCGACCGGTAGCCATGTCAGGTCGATGTCCACCGATAGACGCGGCAGGTCGTGTTCGAACAGGTTGATGGCGGTGCCGCCCTTCAGGGCGAAGCGCTTCTCGCCCGCCAGTACCGGCAGGATCTCCACCAGCAGCTTCACGCGTTCCGCGTAACGGCTATCCCAGTTGGGCATCGAGCTGTGGCAGTGCTGCAGCAAGGTCGTGACGAGTTGCGGCCGAAGCGTCGTGAGTCCCTGCAGAACGGCATCCACTTCATGCACCAGGACATTGTCCGTTAGCTCATCGCACAGTTCGAGTATTGCCCGCTCTGGCATCGAGACGACAACCCCGCCCGCGCGTGGATTTTCCAGCACGCGTTCCAGGCCCTGAGCATTCAACGCGTCGTCGGACGTATTGGCGCCGAAAGCGAGCGGCGGCCAGTCGAACGGCCCGGGTCCGCAAGCCTGTATGCGTTCGGGCAGCGGCAGCTTATGCGCCCATGCTGGCAGCTTGGCGCCGTACAGTGTCAGCGTCGCGGACGTGCCGAGTCGCAGGTAGTGCTCATGGCCTTGTCGCGCCAGTGCAAACCGGCCGCCGGCGTGGATGGCAAGTTGCTCGCGCGTTTGCAGGGAGTGCAGCAGACCGTCCCAAGTCGCCGTGCCGCCTTTTCGGAGGTAGGCTCCACGCGTGGGCGACTGCAGCCAGCCGCTCGCCATGTAGCGGGCGAGGAGGTTGCTGGGGTAGCGGTTGGCGCGCAGCCACCGGCTGGAGACCAGGGTGGTATCGCCTAGCATCTCCAGAAGGCGGTTTAGCTTCTCGTTCTTTGAGTCACTCATAGTGACTAAAATACGATTGTTATAAACCTCTGGCAAATCGAGGTTTACAAAACGTGAATTATAGTCACTAATAGTGAGCATATCGTGGGAAACCCGTTTCCCGGGTGAGGGTAATGGCTGCAATTCATCCCGCCTTGAGCACATCGGCCCGAATGACCTGGAAAGTCGTGTCTTTCCCGCTCATTGCCGGCCTGCTGCTGCTGAAGCCAGTCGTGGATGTCGTCTGCGGCTTCATGCTGATCGGCGGTCTCGTGGCTGCCATCGCCTTCGAGCTTTCCGCTGTGGGTCCGCGATTCCCGTTCCTGCAGGTCGCAGGTCTTGCACTGGCCTTTGGCCTGTTTGCCGTGCTGTACCAGCTCGCACTGATGATCCTCGTCAGGGATTAGCAGAGCGCCGACCGCGGAAACCGGAACAAGGCGGTTCGATTGCGACGCTCAACGAGGCGCTCGACCACTACACCGCAGGTGGCCGCACCATCACTTCGGTGCCCTTACGTCAGGATGCCCGGCGAACAGCATCGCCAACAAGACTGCCGCAAGCGCCAGCTGCATGAACCACACCAGCACGGCAATTGTGGGATGGCTGCTGGCAAGACACAGCAGCAGCGACAGCATCAGCGCCAACGCCCCACCAGACCGTAGTGCACCGGCAAAGCGCGTCGACAGT
>JAIBJL010000297.1 GCA_020029545.1 Gammaproteobacteria bacterium | reverse complement strand
CAGCGATCTCGGAACGCACTTCGGCGCCGGGCTAACGCAAGCCGAAGTCGACTACCTGCGCCGTCACGAATGGGCAGTGACTGCCGAGGACATCCTGTGGCGCCGCACGAAGCGCGGCCTGCACATGAGCGACGATGAGCGGTTGAGTGTCGCGCGGTATGTCGAGAGTGCGCGGCGCTGACGGCAACCTGAATGGTGCTTACTTAACGGAGCGCCACAATTGCCGCTACCAATAGGGCCTGGGGCGTGGGGCCTGGGCAGGAGACTCGAATGAGCCAGCGTGTACCACGATCCGTTTCCTGCCCAGGCCCCACGCCTCAGGTCCTTGCGCCAAGGCAGTCGGTTTGAGTCGAGTCGCGGGGGCAACCATTTCTAGTCAGCGCCATTGGGTCACGCCCGGATTTGCTCCCGCGATCGCAGTGGCGACCGCACCTCCGTTCCGGCCACAATGCCGCTCTGGAATGTCCCTCCTCCCGCGGAAACGATGTATTGATTGGCTTGACTTCCCTCGCGGTGCAGCGACTGCAATCGATTTTCGGCGATCACCTTTACCAGGCCGCGCAGCAACTGATCGATGCCGGTGGCGTACTCGATGTCCGCGTCGTGCAGGCCGGTCGCATCGTCACCGGCGTTGCCGCTGCCGGCGTGCTCGACGAGCAGCGTGCCACACGACACCGCGTCTATATTCAGTATCCCGCCGGCCAACCGACCAGCGGTGCTGCGTACGATACGGCTGAGTGCAGTTGCGATGCACGCAGTCCTTGCCTGCACATTGCTGCAGTAGCACTCGCAGCCATTGACCGCCCGGCCCCGGCGGCGCCAGCACCTCGCAGCAGCACGCAAAGTCTGCCGCAAGCGGTCAGGAATTCCGGGACCGCTCCGCGGCAGCAGCTTTTCTTTCTTTGCGAAGCAGCTGCCCACGCGCTGCAGGTTTCCGTGTGGGTGGGGCAGCTCAGCGATGGCGATCACACCCGGCCGGAGAACGTCTGTACCTTCGCCCCGCGCCTCGCGCCCGACAGCAACGAGTATCCGCGTTACGTGAGCCCTGCGGACGCGCAGATCCTGAGTGGCCTTGCCGCGTTGCATGCCGACGGGCCGTGGTGCCTGCGCGGCACGGCGGGGGGCAGCCTGCTGCAACAGCTCCTCACCACCGGTCGCGCCTTCTGGCAAACATTTCAGGGCCGCCCTTTGCAAGTCGGCGCTGAGTGCGCGCTGGATCTCTCGTGGCGAGTGTTGCCAAGCGGCGAGCAGCAACTGGCTCTGTCGGGCGGCACGTTCGCCGTGTCGTTCGCTGTCGAACCCGCCGTCTATATCGATACCGCAACCGGCCGCTGCGGGCCGCTCGCACTTCCCTGCTCGCAGGATCTGCTACGACGCTACTGGAATCGGCGCATCGCTCCGGAGGAAGTGGCTGAGGTGAGCGCAGACATTGTTGGCAACTGCCCCACATTCCCGCCACTGCAAATGGTGGAGGTTCACAAGCGCGCTTTCTCGCAGCTGCAGGCCAGGCTGCGGTTGACCGCCGGTCCGGATGCCCTCCTCTATTTCGTCTATGACGGTGCCGCCGTAGACAGTCGCGCCCTGCGAGCCGATGACGACCTTGTCCGCGTGCTGAATCCCAGTTCGCTGCACCAGGGCACCGAAGTTTGGGAATTCGAACGTGACCGCAATGCGGAGCGACATCTGCAGACCCCACTCGAACGCGTGCTGCCGAATGCGTTGCAAGACAATAGCGCCTGGCTGGCGTTCATGCTGGAAAGCGTGCCGGCGCTTCGGGCTGATGGCTGGGAAATCGAATGCGCTCCGGATTTCCCGTATCAACTCGCGCAAGCTGAGGAGTGGTACGCAGATCTCGCCACGCAGGATAAGGATCAGTGGTTCGATCTGCAGCTCGGCGTCAACGTCGCAGGCCGTTCCGTCAATCTGCTGCCAGCCCTGGTCAACTATCTGCAGGCAACGTTCGACAACGAGGACTGCTGTCGCGTGGGCGATCATCTGCTGCTGCGCCTGGACGATCGTTGCTACCTGCCCATTCCAATCGAACGCGTACAACGCATCGCCGACACGCTGGTGGAACTGCTGGAGCGCGACTCTCTGAACAAGCGCGCGGCCTTGTCTCTGCCGCTGAGCCACGTGCACCGCCTTGCGCACCTGTTGCCGGGTTCAGTCCTGCGCTCGGACGAACAGGCATTGCTGACCCGTATCCGCGACCTGGAACATTTCGCCGGCATCGACCCGCTGCCGGCGCCGCCGGAATTTCATGCGACGTTGCGTGCGTATCAGCAGGAGGGATTGGGATGGCTGCAGTTCCTGCGCCGCTATCAGCTGGGCGGGATACTTGCCGACGACATGGGGCTCGGCAAGACCGTGCAGACGATCGCGCATCTGCTGCTGGAGAAGCAGCAGGGACGAGCCACCGGACCGTCGCTGATCGTGGCACCTGTCAGCGTCATCGGTAACTGGCAGCAGGAACTGCGCCGCCTGGCCCCGTCGCTCAAGGTGCTGACGCTGCATGGCGCCGGACGCAAGGAACTCTTTCCTGGCATCCGTGGCGCGGACATCGTGATCACCGGCTATCCATCGCTGCAACTGGACCGCGAGACACTGCTGGCACAGGAGTTCTATTTCGTCATTCTCGATGAGGCACAGCTGATCAAGAATCCCCGCGCCAAGGTATCGCACGCAGCCCGCGCGTTGCGAACGCAATACCGACTGTGCCTCAGCGGCACACCGATGGAGAATCACCTGGGCGAACTGTGGTCGCTGTTCGATTTTCTGCAGCCCGGTCTGCTCGGCGACCAGCGCAGTTTTCAGCGGCACTACCGGCTGCCCATCGAGAAGAACGGCAACCGCGCGCGCGCCGCAGCGCTGACACGCCGCATCGCACCGTTCGTGCTTCGACGCACCAAGGATGCCGTAGCACGCGAACTGCCGCCCAAAACCCAGATTGTCGAGTCCCTGGTCATGGACGAACGGCAGCGCGATTTCTACGACGGCATCCGGCTTGCGATGCATCGACGCGTGCGCGAAGTGATCGAACAGCAGGGACTGGCCCGCAGTCAGATCACGATGCTGGACGCGCTGTTGAAGCTGCGTCAGGCATGCTGCGATCCACGACTGATTAACAATAGCCCGCACGCCATTCCTTCGGCAAAAATGGATTGGCTCCTGACGGTGCTCCCGGAACTGGTCGCGGAAGGCCGGCGCATTCTGTTGTTCTCGCAGTTCACGACCATGCTGCGGCTGATCGAAGCGGCCATCGCCCCGCTGTCCATTCCTTACTGCCTGCTCACCGGGGAAACGCCACAGCGCGCAGCGCTCGTGCAACGCTTTCAATCGGGGCAGGTGCCGCTGTTCCTGATCAGCCTCAAGGCGGGCGGCACCGGCCTGAATCTCACCGCAGCCGACACAGTGATCCACTATGATCCATGGTGGAATCCCGCCGCCGAAGCTCAAGCTACCGATCGTGCGCATCGCATCGGACAGGACCAGCCCGTCTTCGTCTACAAGCTGATCGCACAAGGCACCGTCGAGGAAAAAATCATGCAATTGCAAGCCGACAAGCAGGCGCTCGCAAGCCAGCTTTATGCCGGTACGAGTACCTCTCCCTCGCAGCTGAGCGCGGCTGACCTGCAGGTACTGTTCGCGCCATGACCCGAATCGATCCCTCCTTGCAGGCCCAGGTGGACGCACAGCTCATGGAGCAGGGCGCATTCGCTGCACTGGAGTTTCTGATCAGTGCGGGACGTCTGGCCTACGGCGATTACGAAAGCTGGCGGCGCCGCGAGATCGAAGTGCTCGACGATGTGCTGATGGGCAACCGGGAAAAGATCCGGGTGCAGTTGGAGGAAGCGGCCCACGACGCGCGCAGCATTGGCCTGGCATCGCAGATACAGGAACTTCACGCTTGGCGCACACAGCAGCACGCCACGGACGACAAGCCGCTGCGCGTCAGCGCCGATCCTCACCTGCAGCGACTGATTGCCAGCCGCTACGTGCCGGCGCAGAGCCTGCCGCAGATGGATCTGTTCTTCGACAATCCGGTCGTGGTGTTGACCACCGGAATCGTGCAAGCGCTGGCCACGCGTGACGCAGCGGAAGCGCAACGTCAGCTCGATCGTCTTTATGCACTGGCTCCGAATCACACGGACCTGCCCTCGTTCGATCAACTGCTGACGGCCCTGCAGCGGGTGCACCCGCCGCAACCGATTGACGATGTCCGGCTCGAACTCGCTTTCCTGCTGAAGATCACGCCGACGGCCAGGCGCCTGCTGGGTGCGCAGACGAGGGATCTATTATCACCCCTATGGCGACGACTCGCCGATGCGCTGCGCGATCATGGATTTTTGCCGCAGGAACCCACACTGCATCGCAGCTACGCGTTGAGCCAGGCACAGGACTGGCCCGGCGTCAGCGAGTGCGTGACGAGTGAGCCGCAGTGGTGGCAGCACGCACCGCTGTGTTTGCGCCATGCACAGAGTGCGTTCTATCGTCAGCAACGCATCGAGGCTCTCACCGCATGGAGCCATCTCTGCTGGCAGAACCCTGCCGAAGCCACGCGCATACTCGATGCTCGCAAACAGCCGGATACCGGCATCACGATGCTCTGGCAACACTTTCTCGATGCGGAAGCGTTGCTGCCCGACAGCGACGACGCACTGACCGCAGTCGACTTTCCCGCATGGCTGTTACTGCACGAACCGGGACTGGTACAGCACCTGGCCGAAGATCTGCCCGCCACCGACACCCCCGGCGAACAGCACTATCGCTGCGTCCATCGCTGGATCCATGCGCGCCGCGCGAATCGGCACCAGGAAGAATTGGCGCTGCGCAAGGCACTACAGTCGACGCAGCCTATGTTGTTTGAACTACTGAAGAAGAAGACGGCGGTTTGAGCGATTCGTCGGGTGCGCAGATTTTTCGGCAACGTTGCAGCTTACTGTAAGCCTTCTACTTGCTCGTTGATCACCGAAGTGCGTGGCGTTGTGCCAATCGAAACCGAGCAAAGAAAATACCTCTGCGCTGTTCGCGACGAACGCGATCCCTCAGTCCATTGGCCAATCGGCAGTAGCCAGCCAGTGCTGTAGAACGACAACCCCGGCCTGGCGCGCGCAAGCATTAGGAGGTGCTCATCATGAGGTACTTGGAAGTCCGCAGGCGCCACGATGACAGCATCACGTGCCGGGGTCGATCCGGTTTCGTGCCGTCTTCGGCGTAGCCCTCAGACATTGCATGAGTAACGCAAGTCATGGGCCACACGGTATTGCTCAAGTGCTTCGAGCCCATCGAGCCTGGGCTGCGCGATGGCGCCTTGCAGTTGTTACAGCACGCCGGAATCGAGCCGCTTCCGCAGAGGGAGCCGTGCTGCGGCCTCGGCCTCGTATTGCTGAGCACAGTCAGCAGCGAAGCGCTCGATTGGCTGCAGTACGCCAGTCGCGACACGGCGATTGTCGTCATCGCACTGACACGTGAAAGATTACCGGTGGATCAGATCTGGCGCCTGATGGCCGCCGGCGCATGCGACGTGTTCGTATGGCGGGAATGGCCGGATTGCGCCAACGCCATCGCCGCGAGGTTCGACCACTTGCGCGAAGTACGCGACATTCTGTCCTCGCCCGCGGTACAACAGCATGCGGTCGGCAGCAGCGCCTGTTGGCGCGGCCTGTTGCGTGAAATTGTCGAGGTCGGTGTTTTCACGGACGCCTCGGTGCTGATCATGGGCGAAAGCGGCACCGGCAAGGAACTGCTGGCCCAACTGATCCATGAGCTGGATTCGCGCCCCGACCGCGGTGACCTGGTCGTCCTCGACTGCGCGGCGATTACCCCCGAACTTTCGGGGAGCGAATTCTTCGGTCACGAGCGCGGCGCATTCACCGGCGCAGTGAACGCACGCGAGGGGGCTTTTGCGCTGGCCAACGGCGGCACCTTGTTCCTGGATGAGATCGGCGAACTGCCGCTGCCGTTGCAGGCTCAACTGTTGCGTGCAGTGCAGGAGCACAAGTACAAAAGAGTCGGCAGCAACCACTGGCAACACACGCAGTTTCGTCTGGTATGCGCGACCAACCGTAATCTGGAAGCCTGTGTGAACGACGGGCACTTCCGCAGCGATCTCTATCATCGGATCGCCGGTTGGGTTTGCCGAGTACCGCCGCTGCGCGAGCGGCCCGACGACATCCTGTCGCTGGCGGAGCACTTTCTGTCGCATCTGAACCAGACAGAGTCGCCGCCACCGCTCGACTACGCCGTGCAGCAGTATCTGCTGGCCCGCAGCTACCCCGGTAATGTGCGTGAGCTGCGTCAGTTGGTCACGAGGATCTGGCACAGGCACAAGGGCTCCGGCGCGATCACTCCCGGTGACATCCCGCAGATCGATCGTCCTGTCGACGGCGCCATCGAGACTCCCTGGCTGGA